>DATGFS010000060.1 GCA_035308905.1 bacterium
GGCTACGGTGAGATCGGTCAGTGCTGGCACACTGGCCACGGGCGTATCCTCCTTTCAATGTGGGATCGGGTTGTTGGATGGGGGGTACGCCCCTCGTTTTGGGGCTCCTCTTCGAAAGTCCACAACGCAGCGTACACTACCCAGGCCGGTCCTACACTTGTGCCGTTCCTCCGATGTTGCCTATAATTGATGCCTGCCACTCAGGCGAGGCGCGGGAGGGGTCGTACGGAAATCGACGCGGGGACGATGCTCGTCGGTCTGATCGGGGACGCGGTGCGGCGCAGCCTGTCCCCGCGCATGCACAACGCGGCGTTCGCCGCGACCGGCCTGAACTGGTGTTACGTGGCGCTGCCCGTCGGCCGTGCCCGCCTGGGCGACGCGCTGCGCGGGCTCGTGGCCCTCGGCGCCGCGGGGGCCAACGTGACCGTACCGCATAAGGAGGCCGCGCTCGCCTATCTCGACGAGACCTCCGACGAGGCGCGCGCGATCGGCGCGGTCAACACGGTCCGCGTCGACGGAGAGCGCCTGATCGGATACAACACCGACGGCGGCGGGCTGCTCGACGCGCTGCGCATCGACGGCGGCGTCGGCGTGGGCGGCGCGCGGGCGGTCGTGGTCGGCGCGGGCGGCGCCGCCCGCGCCGCGGCGTTCGCGCTCGCGGATGCCGGAGCCGCGTCCGTCGTCATCGCCAACCGCAACTGGGACCGCGCCGCGTCGCTCGTCGCGGACGTGCGGCGCGCGTTCCCGCGCAGCGCCGTGGAAGCGGTGCCGCTCGACGGCGCCGTGGTCGCGCGGATGCGCGATGCCTCGCTGCTGGTGCAGGCGACGACGGTCGGATCCGGGGCCGAGCGCGCGGAAACGCCGGTGCCCGCGGACGCGCTCCACCCCGGCCTCCTTGTGATGGATATGGTGTACGAGCCGCGTGAGACCGTGCTGCTGCGCGACGCGCGGGCGCGCGGATGCCCGACGCTCGAGGGGCGGTCGATGCTGGTCTATCAGGGGGCGCGCGCCTTCGAGCTCTGGACCGGGCGCCGGGCCCCCACCGAAGTGATGCGGCGCGCGGTCGGGCTGGCGGGCGACATGCCGGCGGCCCGCGTGGGAGGACGGTAGGCGGATGCTGCGGTTTCTGACATCGGGCGAATCACACGGCCGCGGGCTTCTCGTCGTCGTCGAGGGAATGCCGGCCGGCGTGCCGGTATCCGAGGACGCGATCAACGAGCAGCTGGCGCGCCGCCAGCGCGGCTACGGCCGCGGCGGCCGCATGCAGATCGAACAGGATCGCGCGGAGATCTACACCGGCGTGATGAGCGGCACGACGATCGGCGCGCCGGTCGGGCTGGCGATCGCGAACAAGGACTGGAGGAAGGACGAGCCGCCGCTGACCCGGCCGCGGCCCGGACACGCCGATCTCGCCGGCGCGCTGAAGTACCACTTCGACGACGTGCGCCGCGTGCTCGAGCGGTCGAGCGCGCGCGAGACCGTCGCGCGCGTCGCGGCCGGCGCGCTTGCGCGGATCCTGCTTGCGCAGTTCGGGATCACGCTGTTCAGCCACGTGGTCGAGCTCGGCGGCATCGCCGCGGAGCGGCGGCCCGCGCGCAAGGAAGAGATTCCGGCGATCGCGGAAGCCTCGCCGCTGCGCTGCGCGGACCCCGAGGCGGAGCGGCGGATGATCGCCGCGATCGACGAGGCGAAGGCCCGCGGCGATACGCTCGGCGGCGTCTTCGAGGTGGTCGTGCTCGGCCTGCCGGTCGGACTCGGCACGTACGTGCACTGGGACCGGCGGCTCGACGGCCGGCTTGCGCAGGCGATGGTCTCGATCAACGCGATGAAAGGGGTCGAGATCGGCCGCGGCTTCGAAGAGGCGCGGCTGCCGGGCTCCGCCGCGCACGATGAGATTTTCTACGAAGCGGGCCGCGGGTTCTACCGGCGTACGAATCAGTCGGGCGGGACCGAAGGCGGTATGACGACCGGCGAGCCGCTCGTCGTGCGTGTGGCGATGAAGCCGCTCAGTACGCTGCGCAGTCCGCTCGCCTCCGTCGACATTGTGACGAAAGAGCGTGTGGAAGCTGCGGTTGTTCGCAGCGATGTGACTGCGGTGCCCGCCGCCGGCGTGATCGGTGAAGCGATGGCGGCGCTTGTGCTCGCCGATGCCATGCTCGAGAAATTCGGCGGCGACAGCCTCGACCAGATGCGCGTCGCGCACGACGCGCACCGGCGGTGGGTCGAGCGCGGGCCGGGCGACGGGGTGTGAGCGCGGAGGCGGGGTCGTCCGTGCCGGACGTGGAGTCCGGCACGGCGGGTGGGGTTGAGGCGGAGCGTGACGGTGTGCGTGTGCCGGCGCGGCCCGCCGCGCCGGCACACAGCCGGGCGGGCGATGCGAACGCGCGTTCGGATACGAACATCGCTCGGTCTCTCAACATCGTCCTCATCGGATTCATGGGCACGGGCAAGACCGCGGTCGGGCGCCGCCTCGCGGAGCGGCTGAGGCGGCCGTTCGTTGACACCGACACGATCATCGAGACGCGCGATGGCCGCACGATTGCGCGCATCTTTGCCGAGGACGGTGAGCCCGCGTTTCGCGGACTCGAGGCCGCGGCCGTGGCCGAGGCCGGCGCGTCCCACGGTGCCGTCATCGCCACCGGCGGCGGCGTGCCGCTCCGGCCCGACAACATGCGGCACCTCCGGCGGCACGGCGTCATCGTGGCCCTGACCGCGTCGCCGCGCGCGATCCTCGCGCGGGTGGGGGGCGGCGCCGACCGGCCCCTGCTCGGCCCGGACCCCGAGGCCGCGGTGCGGCGCTTGCTCGCCGAGCGCGACGCGGCCTACCGCGACGCCGATCTGGTGGTTGACACGTCGGACCGCTCGACGGACGAGGTGGCGGAGTACGTGCTGGCGTTCGTGGAGTCGCGGAGCGTGGCGCGGACATCCCCGGCGCGCACCTCGACACGCCGGGAAGCCGCCGGCCCGCCGCCGCCGCGGACCGTGCGCGTGGAGTTAGGCGAGCGCGGCTACGACGTACACGTCGGTGCCGCGCTGCTGTCGCGCCTTCCGGACCTGCTGCGCGAGGCGGGCATCACGGGACGCCTCGCGCTGCTCACCCATCCGCGGCTCGACACCCGCTACGGCCGGCCGCTGGCGGACGCGCTGCGCGCCGCGGGACGAGACGTCGTGACGGTCACCGTTCCGCCGTCGGAGGCGAGCAAGAGCCTGCGTGTCGCCGCCCGGGTCTACGACGCGCTGGTCGACGCGCAACTCGACCGCGGGTCGGCCCTGCTCGCGCTCGGCGGCGGTGTGGCCGGCGACCTCGGCGGGTTTGTCGCGGCGACGTTTCTCCGCGGCATCCGGTGGGCGGCGCTCCCGACGACGCTGCTCGCCCAGGTGGACGCGTCGATCGGGGGCAAGACCGCGGTCGATCATCCGCGCGCCAAGAACCTGATCGGCGCGGTGCATCAGCCCGCGCTCGTCGTCGCGGACATCGACACCCTCACCTCCCTGCCGCGGCGGCAGCTGCGGTCCGGCATGGCGGAGGTCATCAAGACCGGCGTGATCGGCGCTCCCGATTTGTTCGAGTTCCTGGAAGCCAATCTCCGGGCCGTGCTGGCGCGGCGTGCGGCGGCGCTGGTCCACACGATCGAGCGCTGCGCCTCGTACAAAGCCCGCATCGTCGCCGCCGACGAGCGCGAGTCCGGCGAGCGCATCGTCCTCAACTACGGGCACACGATCGGGCACGGCATCGAAGCCGCGGCGGGCTACCGCGGGCTCACGCACGGGGAGGCGATCGCGGTCGGGATGACGCTCGAGGCGCGGCTCGCCCTGCGGCTCGGCGTCTGCGACGGCGAGCTCCTGGCGCGGCAGACGGCGCTGCTCACGGCCGCCGGCCTGCCGGTCCGCCTGAGCGGGCTCGGCGCGGCGAAGCCGGCGGGGGCGCCGGCGATTCTCGCCGCGATGACGCACGATAAGAAAGCGCGGGCGGGCCGGCTCCGGTTCGTCCTCCCCGCGTCGATCGGCCGGACGGTCGTCCGCGACGACGTGCCGCCCGCACTTCTCGAGGAGGTGCTTGGCGATGCTTAGGGTGCTCGTTCTGCACGGTGCGAACCTGAATCTGCTCGGCCGCCGGGAGCCTCACCTCTACGGGTCGTCCACACTCGATGACGTCGAGCGCGACCTTCGCGTGCTGGGGCGCGAGCTGGGCGTCGAGCTCGAGTTCGCGCAGAGCAATCACGAGGGTACCCTGATCGACCGGCTGCAGACCGCGCCGGCGCGCTACGCCGCGGTCGTGTTCAACCCGGGGGGCTTCACGCACACCAGCGTCGCGCTGCGCGACACCATCGCGGCGATCGAGATCCCCGTTGTCGAGGTGCACCTGTCCAATATTCACGCGCGCGAAGCGTTCCGCGGTCGCTCCTACACCGCGGCCGCCGCGGCGGGGCAGATCGCCGGCTTCGGCGTGCAGAGTTACCTGCTCGGCCTGCGCGCCGCGGCGGCGCTCGCCGCCGCGCCCGCCGGACAGGCTGCGGAGCCCGCGGGCGGCGCGCGCCGGAGCCCGTCCGACGGCGCCCCCTCGCGGGGCCAGGCCGGGCGAACGAAGCCCGCGCCCGCGCGCGCGGCGAAGGCATCCGCGCGCCTCTCCCGGAACGGTGCGCGGCGCCGATCGGGGCGCCGGTAGCCGGCGCCGGCCAAAGGAGCACCTCGGCGATCGTCGAAGGAACGCCGATCATGCGGTTTCGCGGCATCCGTGGAGCGGTCACAGTCGACGCCAACACCGAGGGCGCCATCCTCGAAGCGACGGCCGTCATGCTGAAGGCGATGGTCTCGCAGAACGAGGTCGACCCCGACGACATCGCCGGGGTCGTCTTCACCGTGACGCCCGACCTCAACGCCGCGTTCCCGGCCGAAGCGGCCCGCCGGAACTTGGGCTGGGGCCAGGTGCCGCTGATGTGCACGCAGGAGGTGGCGGTGCCCGGCGCGCTGGCGCGCTGCGTGCGTGCGCTGATGTTCGTCAACACCACGAAGACCGCCGATGAAGTCCGCCACGTCTACCTCCGCGGCGCGGAGCGGCTCCGCCCCGATCTGATCGCAGGCGCCTGATGTCTCTCGTGGTCGCTCCGGGCCGCGCGCTCCGCGGGATAGTGCGCGTGCCCGGCGACAAGTCGATCTCACACCGCGCGGTGCTGCTCGGCGCGCTGGCGAGCGGCGCCACGTCCGTCGACGGATTTCTCCGCGCGGAGGATTGTCTTGCGACCGTGCGGTGCGTGCGCGCGCTCGGCATCGAGGTCGACGACGACGGCGAACGGCTGACGGTGCACGGCGGCGCGCTCAGCCAACCCGACGACGTCCTCGACGCCGGCAACTCCGGCACCACGATCCGGCTGCTCACCGGGATCCTGGCCGGCCAGCCGTTCCGGAGCACCATCACCGGTGATGCGAGCGTCCGGCGCCGTCCGATGGACCGCATCGCCGAGCCGCTCCGGCGCATGGGCGCGCGCATCACGGGCCGCGACGGCGGCCGGCTCGCGCCGCTCACGATCGAGGGCGGGGCGCTGCGGGCGATCGCCTATACGACGCCGGTCGCCAGCGCGCAGGTGAAGTCGGCGATTCTGCTCGCGGCGCTCTTCGCCGCGGGCGAGACCGCCGTGACGGAGCCGTCGCTGAGCCGCGATCACACCGAACGGATGCTGGCGGGGTTCGGGGTCCCCGTGATGCGCGAGGGGCTCACGGTGCGCCTCCGTGGACCGGCGGCGCCGGCGGCGGCGCCGGTCCGCGTGCCGGGCGACATCTCGTCGGCGGCGTTCTTTCTGGTCGCCGCGGCGATCGTGCCCGGCTCGGTTGTGACCGTTCGCGGCGTCGGCCTCAACCCGACCCGCACCGGCGTGCTCGATGTGCTGCGCGCGATGGGGGCGTCCGTCGAGATCGAGGGCGTGCACGACGCCGGCGGCGAGCCGGCCGGCGACGTCACCGTTCGCGCCGCCGCGCTCCACGGAACGGTGATCGGCGGCGGGCTGATCCCGCGGCTCATCGACGAACTGCCGGTCCTCGCGGTCGCCGCCAGCGTGGCGGACGGCGAGACGGTCATCCGGGACGCCGCGGAGCTGCGCGTCAAGGAATCCGATCGCATCGCCGCGCTGGCGCGCGAACTCGGCGCGATCGGGGCGCGCGTCGAGGCGCAGGCGGACGGCCTCGCGATCCGCGGCGTGCCGCGCCTGCGCGGCGGACGCGCGGCGAGCGGCGGCGACCATCGCGTCGCGATGGCGTTGGCGGTGGCCGGTCTGCGGGCGGCCGGCCCGGTGACCGTGGACGACACCGACTGCATCGGCACCTCGTTTCCCGGCTTCGAGGAGACCCTGCGAAGCCTTACCGCCGCCTGATGCCCGATCCCGCGCAGCTGCTGCTCATCTCGGCCGTGATCGCCGGCGCCGCGATGATCAAGGGGACGATGGGCTTCGGATTTCCGCTCGTCGGCATTCCGCTCTTGTCCGCGATTATCGGTCCGCGCGCGGCCGTGCCGGTGATCGCCGTGCCCACGCTGCTCAGCAACTTCATTATGGTGAGCCGCGGCTCCGCGAGCCGCGCCAGCGCGCACCTGCTGCTCGCGATCGCCGGCCTCGCGGTCGGCACGCTGGCCGGCGCCGCGGTGATCAAGGTGCTCGATCCCCGGATGCTGTCCGTGCTCGTGGGCGCCGTGACCCTCGGCTACGTGCTCGCGACGGCGTTCCGCCTCACGGCCCTCGTGCCCGAGGCGGCCGGCCGGCGGGCGGCGCCGGTGGTCGGTCTCGCGGCCGGCGTGCTCGGCGGGGCGACCGGCATCTTCGCGCCGCTGCTCGCCAGCTATCTGCACCTGCTGCATATGGCGAAGCGCGACTTCGTCTTCTGGCTCACGATTATGTTCTTCGTCAGCAACATCGTGCAGGTCGCGAGCTACGCGCACCTCGGTCTCTACGCCGGCCAGGTGCTCCTGCTGGCGCTGATCGGCTGCGTGCCGATGGCGATCGGCACCTGGTCCGGGCTGGTCCTGCAAGACAGGATCGACCCCGAGGTGTTCGGACGGATTGTGCTCGGGATCGTCTTCGTCGCATCGCTCAACCTGCTGGTGCGCGGTCTGCTGCGGTAGCAGCGCATTTCGAGCACACGGGGTGGCCGGCATGGACCTCACGGGATGGATCGTCGAGCGGTTCGAGCTGACCAACAAGCTGGGCAACTGGGCGGCGCACGGAGTCGCGCCGGCGCTCGAGGGCGTGACCGTCGAGATGGCCAACTGGCGTCCGGCCCCGGACCAGCACACGATCGCCGAGATGATCGCGCACCTCGCGTATCATCGGGAGCTGGTGGCCCTGCGCCTGCGGGGCGAGCCGAAGGACTATCGGACCGAGGACGACTGGCAGACCGGCGCTGCGACCGACGACGGCCTGACGCAGCTACGCGCACGGCTCGACCGGGCGCACCGGGACGTGGCGGCCGCGCTCGCCGAGCTCAAGCCCGACGAACTGCTGAAGCCGGTGATGGCGTCGTGGCTCTCGCCGAAGCGGCTCACCCGAACGATCGACCTCGGCGTGGACATCGCGACGCACGACCTCTACCATGCCGGACAGATCTTCGTGCTCAAACGGCTGTACGCCGCGCGCGGTTGAGCGGTTGAACCGGCCGTACACCGTCACGCGCGGTGCACCTAGGAATATTGACCGCGGGCCGCTGCCGCGGTTAGATAGGTAGCAATCGCCCGACCGGAGCGCCGAAGCGTGAAGACCGTCATCCGGACCGTGTGCGCGCACGACTGCCCCGACATGTGCTCGCTGCTCGTGCATGTCGAGGACGGCCGCATCACGCGCATTCAGGGCGATCCGGACCAGCCGTTCACCGCCGGCTTCGCGTGTGCCAAGGTGAGCCGCGAGCACGAACTGGTCCATTCCGCGGAACGGCTCGCGCACCCGCTGCGGCGTACCGGACCCAAGGGCAGCGGCGCCTTCGCCCCGATCACGTGGGACGCGGCGCTCGACGAGATCACGGCGACATGGCGCCGGATCATGGAGACGGACGGACCGCTCGGCATCCTCGGCTACTGCTACAGCGCGCACCAGGGCGTCTTCAATCGTGGGCTGCTGCTCGGGCTGTTCCACGCGCTCGGCACGACGCGCCTCATCGCCGGCACGGTCTGCGACTCGTGTTCCGACGAAGCGTGGGACGCGACCCTGGGGTCCGTCGGCGGGGCCGACCCGGAGTCGGTGCTGGTATCGGACCTCGTGATCGCGTGGAGCGCCGACCTCGTGACGACGAACGTGCACTTCTGGGCCAAGGTCGAAGAGGCGCGCCGCGGCGGGACCAAGCTCGTCGTGATCGATCCGCGCCGCAGCCGCACCGCGGCCCAGGCCGACTGGCATCTCGCGCCGAGGATCGGGACCGACGCCGCGCTGGCCCTCGGCGTGATGCACGTCCTCGTCCGAGACGGCCTGTGCGACCGGGCGTATCTCGCCCGGGAGACAACCGGCTTCGAGCGCCTCGAGCGCGAGGTGCTGCCGCGGTTCACACCGGCCCGCACCGAGGCGATCACCGGCATCGCCGCCGCGGGTGTCGAGCGGCTCGCCCGGACGTACGGCCGCGCCCGCGCGCCGTTCATCCGCGTCGGCTGGGGTATGTCGCGCAGCGCGCAGGGCGGCCAGGCGATCCGTGCGGTCGCGCTGCTGCCCGGCGTCACCGGCGCCTACGCGCGGCCCGGCGGCGGAGCCCTCCTTGGCACGTCGTCCGGCTTCGGCTTCAGCCTCGACCCGATCCGGAAGCCCTCCGGCCCCGACACGGTTCGCACGGTCAACCACTCGCGCCTCGGCGAGGCGCTGCTGACGCTCGGCAATCCGCCGATCCGGGCGCTCTTCGTCGCGGGCAACAACCCCGCGGTCACGTGTCCCGACGCCGGCGCGGTCCGGCGGGGGCTCGCGCGCGAGGATCTGTTCACCGTCGTGCACGCGCCGTTTCTGTCGGATACCGCGCGGTACGCGGACATCGTCCTGCCGGCCGCGACCTT
The DNA here is from genome assembly GCA_035308905.1 of bacterium. Classification (NCBI taxonomy): domain Bacteria; species bacterium. The sequence goes on from DATGFS010000060.1 coordinate 9,011, forward strand.
CCTCGAGACCGAGGACTTCTACCGCGCCTACGGCGCGTACTACATGCAGTTCGGACCGCGCGCGATCGCGCCGGTCGGTGAGGCGTGGCCCAACTTGAAACTCGCGCAGGAGCTGGCACGCCGGCTCGAGGTGCGGGACGCGGTGTTCTCCATGACGACCGACGAGCTGCTGCGCGCGCTGTGGAGCCGCGCGGACGGTCCGGCCGCGGCCGTCGATCCCGCCTCGGTCCGCGAAGCCGGTCCGATCAAGGTCCGCGCGAACGGCGGCGGTCAGCGCTTCGCGACGCCGTCGGGCAAGTTGGAGTTCTACTCGGCCCATCTCGCCTCACGGGGCCTCCCGCCGTTGCCGGACTGGGCGCCGGACGCCGCGGAGACGGCGGACGCGGCCCGCTGGCCCCTGCGCCTTCTCACCGCGCCCGGCTACTACCAGAGCCACACCGCGTTTTCGGGCAACGAACGGCTTCGGAAACGCCAGGGTCCGCCGGTCGCCATCCTGCATCCGTCCGAGGCGGCGCGCCGCAGCCTCCGGGACGGCGAGGCGGTCGACCTCGTGAACGACCGCGGCGCGGTCGGTCTCACCCTGCGCGTGAGCGATGAGGTGCCCGCCGGGGTCGTGCTCGTGCCCGGCCAGCGGCCGAGCGGTGAGGCGCGCCACGGCACCGTCAACCTGCTGTGCTCCGATCGGTACACCGATATCGGCGAGGGGGCCACCTACCAGAGCACCTTCCTGGACGTCCGCCGTGCGCAATAATTCGCGCTACAATAGCGTTTGCCAGTTCGGGGGCCTTCGGCCGGGCGTGAGAGCCCGGCGCAGCACGACCGCGATCGTTCCCCAGAGGATTCGGCATGGCACACTCAACCGCGGACACGACGGCCGGCGCCGATGACATCCTGGCCGGCGGCGGGTCCGCCGGCACGGAAGAGGTCGCGTCGATCGTCCGGTGCGCGCTGGCCGAAGATCTCGGCCGCGGCGACGTCACCACGGATTCGATCGTGCCCGCGGGCGCGCTGGCGCACGGACAGTTCATCGCCAAGGCTGCCGGCGTGATCGCCGGATGGGACGCCGTTGCGGCGGTGTTCGCGGCGTGCGACCGTCGCGCGGCGGTGCAGCCGATCGTGCACGACGGCAGAGACGTGCGGGCCGGCACGCTCATCGGCACGGTCGACGGACCGGCGAGGGCGCTGCTCAGCGGCGAACGCGTGGCGCTCAACTTCCTGCAGCGCATGTCGGGGATCGCGACCATGACGCGGGCGTTCGTCCGCGCGGTCGAGGGGACGCGCGCGATCATTCTCGATACGCGCAAGACCGCGCCCGGGCTCCGTCCGCTCGACCGGCTCGCGGTGCGGCTCGGCGGCGGGACCAACCACCGCTTCGGCCTGTTCGACATGGCGCTCATCAAGGAGAATCACATCACCGCCGCCGGCGGCGTTGCTTCGGCGGTGCGCCGCGTCCGGGCCAATGCGCCCGCGGGCGTCCCGATCGAGGTGGAAGTGCGCTCCCTGGACGAGCTGCGCGAAGCCCTCAACCTGGCCCCCGACCGGATCCTGCTGGACAACATGGACGCGGTCGAGATGCGCGAGGCGGTGCGGATCGCGGACGGCCGGGTGCCGCTGGAAGCCTCTGGGGGTGTGCGCCTCGAGACGGTCGCCGAGATCGCGCGGACCGGCGTGAACTACATCTCGGTCGGAGCGCTCACGCATTCCGTGCGCGCGCTCGACATCAGCCTGGAACTCGAAACAGTCTCGGCGTAACCTGCGCCGGCAAGGTAGGATCGGACGATGCCCGCGACCCTGCTGTACGAACGATTGAAGGACCGGCTCCACGACGTGGTGCCGGACGCGGAGCTCCGCTACAAGGCGGACCTCGCGGACGAGATCAACCGGCTGAAGGCCGAGCGTGACGCCGTCATCCTCGGCCACAATTATATGGAGCCGGCGCTCTACTACTCGATCGCCGATTACACCGGCGATTCGCTCGAGCTGTCCCGGCGCGCCGCCCGGACCGACAAGCCGGTGATCGTGTTTTGCGGCGTGCGCTTCATGGCGGAGACCGCGAAGATCCTCAACCCCACGAAGACGGTCCTCATCCCGTCCGAGCGCGCGGGATGCTCGCTCGCCGCCAGTATTACCGCCTCCGACGTGCGGCGGCTCCGGGAGCGCTTCCCCGGCGTCCCGATCGTCGCGTACGTCAACACCTACGCCGACGTCAAGGCCGAGGTCGACGTCTGCTGCACGTCGAGCAACGCGGTCGCGGTGGTCAACTCCCTCGGCAGCGGCACCGTGATCTTTCTGCCCGACGAATACCTCGCCCGGAACGTCGCGCGCGAGACCGGCCGACGCATCATCATCGCCCGGCCCGGCGGCGCCGCCGTTGCGGTGCCGGGAGACGAGGCCGAGCCGGAGGACGCCGGCCCGGACGCGGCCGCGAACGCGCCGCTCATCGGCTGGGGCGGTCGATGCGAGGTGCACGAGAAGTTCACGGTCGGCGATATCCTGGATGTCCGCCGTCAGTTTCCCGATGCGGTCGTGCTGGCCCACCCCGAGTGCAGCCCCGAGGTCGTGGCCGCGTCCGATTTCTCCGGCAGCACGACCGCCCTGGTCCGGTACGTGGAGCAGTCGCCGGCGCGGCGCTACCTGCTGCTGACCGAATGCGCGATGGGCGACAACGTAGCCGCCGCCAACCCGGACAAGGAAATGCTGCGCCTCTGCAGCGTCCGCTGCCCGCATATGAATCAGATCACGCTCGAGGACACGCTGGAGGCGCTGCGGCAGATGCGCTACGTCGTCGACGTGCCGGAGGAGATTCGCGTGCGCGCCGCGCGTGCCGTCGAGCGGATGGTGGCGATCGGCTGACTGCGGCGGCGAAACGCCGGAAGCGCTCCGGGCCGCCCGCCGCCGTGAACCTGATGCGGCGGGACGCGCGCGGCGGAACGCCCAATCCCCGCCGCGAGGCCCGGCACGTCCGCGAGCTCCGAGTGCTGGCGTCCATCGCGGAAGCCCTCAACAGCGCCCCGGACGTGGAGCGCGCCCTCGCGCGCACGCTCGCGCTGGTGGCCGATCTCCTCGGCCTGCGCACCGGGTGGGTGTGGCTCATCGATCCTGAGTCGGGCCGCTGGTACAACGCCGCGGCGCAGCACCTGCCGCCCTACCTCCGCGAGCCGGTCAGGATGGCCGGACGGTCGTGCTGGTGCATCGAGAGCTTCCGCGACGGCGAGCTGACCCCGAAGAACATCGACGTCATCGAGTGCAGCCGGCTGCGTCCGGCGGTGAAGCGGCACGCCACCGATCTCACGCGCGGCCTCGCCTACCACGCCAGCATCCCGCTGTATTTTCAAGACACGCCGCTCGGCATTATGAACGTGACCGGGCCGGCGTGGCGCCGGCTCACGGCCGAGGAGCTGCGCCTGTTGTCGACGATCGCGTATCAGGTCGGCATTGCGATCGAGCGCGCCCGTCTCGCGGAGCAGGGCGCCCGCCTCGCCCGCGCCGAGGAGCGGACGCGGATCGCCCGCGAAATCCACGACACGCTCGCCCAGTCGCTCACCGCGATCGCGCTGCAGCTCGAGGGCGCCGCACGCGCGGTGGACGCGAATCCCGAACGGGCAAAGGCCCGCGTCGGCCGCGCGCTCGACGTGGCGCGGTCCGGGCTGGAAGAAGCGCGCCGCTCGGTGCTCAATCTCCGCGCCGTCCCCGGCGGCGGCACGCCGCTGCCCGAGGCCCTCGCCGTGCTCGGCCGGACGCTGACCGCGGAAACCGGCGTACGCGTCCACGTGCGGACGACCGGCGCCCGTCCGGTGCCCCAGCGGCTCGAGCCGGAGCTGTTCCGGATCGCGCAGGAAGCCCTCACCAACGTCGGGCGGCACGCGCACGCGACCGAGGTGGAGGTCACCCTGTCCAGCACGCCGCGGGGGATCCGCCTGTCGATCAGCGACAACGGCAAAGGCTTTGCGCCGCGCGCCGTTCCGGAGGGACGGCTGGGTCTCGTCGGGATGCGCGAACGGGCGGAGTTACTCGGCGGGCGGCTTCACGTCGCGAGCGCGGCGCGCCGCGGCGCCACGGTCACGGTCTCGGTGCCGGGGACCGGCCGCGGAGTCGGCCGGCGAAGTTGATGAGCCGGTCGTCGGGCACTATCCGCGTGCTCATCGTCGACGACCACCCGGTCGTGCGCGAAGGGCTCGTCGCCGCGCTCGAGGACGAATCGGACTTTCGCATCGCCGGCGCCGCCGCCTCGGCCGAAGAGGCCTTGAAGTTGGTCGCCACAGCCCGTCCGGACGTCATTCTGCTCGACCTCGAACTGCCGGGCCTCAGCGGTCTCGAAACGATCCCGCGACTGTCCGCGGCGCTCCCCGCAGCCGGCATCATCATCTTCACCGCGTACGACACGGACGAACGCGTACTCGGCGCCGTGCGGGCCGGCGCGCGCGGCTATGTGCTGAAGGGGGCGTCCGTCGACGAGATCGCGCGCGCGATTCGCGCCGTGCACGGCGGCGGGTCCTACCTCGCCTCGCCCGTCGCCGCGAAGATCCTCCGCCAGATGCGGTCGCCGCGCCGCGCGAGCATGACGCTCAGCGATCGCCAGCGCACCGTGCTCCGCGAGGTCGCCGCCGGGCGATCGACCAAGCAGATCGCCCGGGTGCTCGGGATCACAGAGCGTACCGTCAAGTTTCACGTCGCGTCCATCATGAACAAACTGGGTGCCGACAACCGCGCGCAGGCCGTCGCCGAAGCCGCCAAACGCGGTCTCCTCGACCGCGGCTGACGCCCGCGCGGGCCCGGCCGCTTCGGCCGCATCTCCTCTCCCGCCACACGAGTTCGGCCGCCTGTCCGGCCGGACAGGCGGCGCGCTGTTCCAACAGACAGGCCTTCCGCTGCGCCTCCGCGCGGTCTTCGCGTGCCATCCCACGCGCACACTGGTGGCACGGAACGAACCTTGATCGCGGAGGCAGTGCCCATGAAGATCGCCACATCAGTGGTGTTGATTACCGGCGCGTCGCGCGGCCTCGGGCGGGAGCTTGCCCGCCTCTTCGCCGAGCGCGGCGCGCGTCTCATCCTGACGGCCCGCGGCGCGAAGGCGCTCGAGGAAACGGCGGCGATGCTGCGCGGTCTCGTTGGACCGGACGGACGTCCGCCGGACGTCCTGGCCATCCCCGGCGACGTCGGCGATGCCGACCACGCGGAACGGCTGGTGTGGCTCGGGCTCAGGCGCTTCGGGCGCATCGACGTGCTCATCAACAACGCGTCGACCCTCGGCGCGAGCCCGATGCCGCGGCTCGACGCGCTCGACCCGCGGACCTTCGAAGAAACCGTCCGGACCAATGTGACGGCGCCGCTGCGCCTCATGCAGCTGGTGCTCCCGCGGATGAAGGCGCAGGGGAGCGGCGTGATCATCAACGTCACGTCGGATGCGGCGGTGGAAGCCTATCCGGGCTGGGGCGGGTACGGCGCGAGCAAGGCGGCGCTCGAGCACCTGACCCGCATTCTGGCCGCCGAGCTCGACGGCACGGGCGTGCGCGCGTACCTCGTCGATCCCGGTGAGATGAACACGCGCATGCATCAAGACGCCGAGCCGGGCGTGGACCTCTCGCACCTGCCGCCGCCGGAGGCGTCGGCGCCGGCATTTGTTCGTCTGGTCGAGGACGAACCCGCGGCCTTCGGCCGCTTTGCGGCGCAGCAAATGGCCCCTCTCGCGGAGGCGATCTTATGACGCCGGTCGCGGAGATGCCGGTCCGCGGAGCGGTCGGGACGGCCTCCGGCCTCCCGGTGTTCACGCTGCCGCCCGAACTGGAAGCGCACGAGCCGCCCGAAGCGCGCGGGGTGCGGCGCGACGGGGTGCACCTCCTCGTCTCGCATCGCGACGGCGGCCGGATCAGTCATCGCCGGTTCACAGATCTGCCGGACGTGCTCGGGGCGGGCGATCTTCTGGTCGTGAACGATTCGGCGACGATTCCGGCTGCGCTCACCGCCTATCGTGCCGGCGGTGCTGCCATCGCCCTGCATTTGTCGACCGCCCTGACCGCGTCACTCTGGATCGTCGAGCCGCGGCAGACCCGAGTCGCGGCGGGCGAGGTCCTTACGCTTCCGGCCGACGGCGCGGCGCAGATCCTCGCGCCCTATCCGGGGTCGGAGCGCCTATGGATCGCGCAGCTGCGCCTGCCCGAACCGCCGCTTGCCTATCTCGGGCATGCCGGGCGGCCGATCGCCTACCCGTACGTCCGCGGCGAATGGCCGCTTGCGATATACCAGACCGTCTACGCGCGCGAGCCGGGGTCGGCTGAGATGCCGTCGGCCGGACGCGCCTTCACGCCGGCGGTCCTGGCCCACGCGGCGGCGCGCGGCATCGGGCTGGCGCGCATCACGCTCCACACGGGCGTGGCAAGCCTCGAGCGGGACGAACCGCCGATCGAAGAGTGGTACCGTGTCCCCGCCGAGACCGCGGCGGCGATCGAGTCCGCGCGCGCTGCCGGCGGTCGAGTGATCGCGGTCGGCACAACCGTCGTGCGGGCGCTCGAGAGTGCGGCGGACCCGCGGGGCCGAGTCATGCCCTCGCAAGGGTGGACCAACCTCATCATCACGCCGTCGCGGACGATCGGCACAGTGGACGGTCTGCTCACCGGCTTTCACGAGCCGCGCGCCTCGCACCTCGCGATGCTGGCGGCGTTCGCGGGGCAGGAACACCTCGCGCTGGCCTACCGCGCGGCGCTCGATGCCGGCTACCTGTGGCACGAGTTTGGCGATCTACACCTGATTCTCTAGACGGCCGGCCGGCGGCGCTGGTCTGAGCGGCCCCGCGACACCGGAAGGAAGACGGCCGGGAACCGGCAAAACGCAAGTGCCGGCAGTCTGTGTGGGAACTCCCTTCCGGGGTGCCGCATGGCTGATATCCCGCGTATTTTGATCGTCGGCGGAGGCATCGCCGGCCTTACCCTTGCCGCTGCCCTTCACCGGCGTGCGTTCAAGCCGGAACTCGTCGAGCGAAGCCCAACCTGGGACGCCATCGCGATCGGAGCCGGGATCGGTGTCCAGCCCAACGGCATGCGGGTCATGCACGCGCTCGGCATGGGCGCAGCCATCGAGGAGCGAGGATGGGTCAACCCTCGATGGTGCTTTTGCGATCAGCAGGGCGACGTGCTCTGCGAGACCGACCTGGCGACACTGTGGGGCGCGGTCGGACGCTGGGTGGCCATCGCGCGGACAGACCTTCACGAAGTGCTGGTGGCCGGCGCAGCCGGTGTGCCCCAGCGACTCGGTGTCTCCGTCGGCTCTCTGACGCGGCACGCATCCGGCGTCGTGGTCGGCTTCAGCGACGGATCGTCCGGCGAGTACGATCTGGTGGTCGGCGCCGACGGCATCGGCTCGACGGTGCGCCGGCTGACGGTGAGCACCGCCCGGCCCACCGACCTGGGCGCCATGAACTGGCGCGGTGTTGCACCGGTCCGGCCCCGTGGTTTGACGACGCTGCAATTCCTGCTCGGCGATGCGTGCTTTTTCGGCCTGAGCCCGGTGAGCGAAGGGCGCACGTACGGCTTCGGTTATGTCATGCAGCCGCGGGTCCACGATCCGGTGGAGGGCCGGCTGGCTCGGCTTCGCGGCCGCTTTGCGGAGTTTGGTCCCCTCGTGCAGGAGTATCTCGGCGCGTTCGATCGAGACGAGCAGGTCCACTGCTCGGCGATGGAGTGGGTGGACGTCGACAAGTGGTATGCGGACCGAGTGGTGCTGATCGGCGATGCCGCACACGCCAGTTCGCCGCTTATGGGCCAGGGTGGTTGCATGGCGATGGAGGACGCCGTCGTGCTCGCGGAGGTGCTGTCTTCGGCGTCCACGCTAGAGCAGGCCCTCGCGGCGTACGTCGTGCGCCGCCGGCCCAGGGTCACGTGGGTACAGCAACAGAGCATGGCAACGGCGGAGGCCCTGCGCATGCCGCCCGCGGTCCGGAACCCGGCGCTGCGCGAGCGGGGAAATGAGATGCTGCGGTCCAGGTTCGGACCGCTGCTCGCGCCGCCGTAACCGGCAAGGGCTGCTATAAGTCTCATGCCTTGGGCGATTCGGCGAGTGCTGCGCCGAGCGCCATGACGTAGGCAGCCACGGTGGTGAAGAGGAGCGCTGTGAGCGACGCCGCGTACGGCCCGATACCGTTTGCTGTCGCGGGCCCGGCGGCGACCGCGATCAGGTACATCGCGATCGCGAATTGCATGAGCGCGAGAACCTGCACGTAGCGGGGTACCGGTGCGCCGGACGTCGCCGCGCGCCGGCGGCCGCGCAGCGTGGCGACAAATATCAGGATCGGGACGGCGGCGACGATGCTGGACGTGCGCCAGACCGTCTGCGGGGCGATTCCGTAGAGGGAGAGCACGGACGGCAGCATCGAACCGCCGGTCACAATGAGCCCCGGCTGAATAAACGAGAGCACGAAATAGCCCTCGTACCTCGTCAACGCGTCGCCTCGCGCCTGCCGGAAGATGACGAGCAGCGCGGAAAAGCCGATAAAGGTAATAGAAACCGCGGCCAGCGCGTAGAGGTAGGTCGACCCGGATGGCTCCATCGTCCCTCCGCCCTGTGAGCCGGGCAGTCGTTTCGTGACGCCGCCGCGCTTGCCCTCCGGGGCCGCACGCCTGTTCCACCTGCGGGCAGTCCGCCGGGGCGAAGCGACCCGTATGTCGTAGATCAGTGATCCTGTCACCCTAATGGCTCCGTGAAAATGTCACTGGGCTGGTTCTTGAAGCGTTTTGTCCTGAAGCC
>DATGFS010000061.1 GCA_035308905.1 bacterium
GCTGCTCCGCCAATTCATAGCCGAGCGTCTTCTTGCCCTCGGCACGATACGGCTCGCGGAGCGTCGACATATCGAACCAGCCGCGGCGTGCCCCGGCCTTGCGCAGCACCTGGCCCGCGTCGGTGATGAGCCCGTGAATCAGGTAGGTGTGCGCCCCGTACGCCGCGCACTCGGCCTTGTTGGCGTGCGGGGCATCCACCGGCATCACGAGGTAGAGCTCGAGATGCGCGCGGGCGCAGTACGCCGCGGCCGCGGACGCCGCGTTGCCCGCCGACGGCATCGCGATCGTTGTGACGCCGAGCTCCTTGGCCTTGCTGATCGCCGCGGAGAGCCCGCGCGCCTTGAAGGATCCGGTCGGGTTGAGGCCCTCTTCCTTGCAGAGAACGTGGGTGAGCCCCAGCCGGCGGCCGACGCCCGGCATCGGTAGGAGCGGGGTCATCCCCTCGCCGAGGGTCACGATGTTCGCCTCGTCCCGGACGGGCATCAGCTCGTGATAGCGCCACATCGTCGCCGGCCGTTTGGCCAGCGTCGCCCGTGAGAACTCGCCGCGGGCCCGATCGAGATCGTACCGGGCGTAGAGGACCTTTCCGCAGGCCGGACAAACCGTGTGGATCTCATCGGCGGAATACGTCGCGCCGCACGCCGTGCACTCGAGATGGTGCAGAAAATTCATGAAGACCCCCTTCAGCCCAGGTTCTGCCGAGCCGCGGGCGAGCCGGCCCGGCCATGCGTCCAGGTTAATACTTCTCTCGGGGAAACGAAAAGGCCCGCGCGGGGTCGCGCGGGCTGTCAACCGAGCCGTATTATACCATATTCTCCGTCAGGAGGGAAGAGGCAGAATGAATCTATCCAAATGATAGAAATATCAAATTCAGCCGAACATGCTGTGTCGAAAGTCCGGGAGCGTTCGGACCTATGCCGGCTTAGACCGAGGCGTGAGCGATGAACTGAAGCCAGTAGCGCGGGACGGTGCCGTCCGTCAAACGGGCGTCCTGGATCGCGGCGCGGACGGTGCGCTTGAGGGCGTCGGCACCGGCCTCGAGCGGCACGCCGGGAAGCGCGCCTTCGATGAACATCGAGAACTGGCCGATGTCCTCAAGGCTTTCGGGAGACATCTCGACCTTGTGGAGCTCCCAGGACGGCTCGACGAAACCGGCCCCGGACAGCAGCTGCGCGTATTCTTCGGGTGTGCGCCACCGCATCGCGGCCGCGCGGTCGGCGTGCGTATGCGTCACGCTGATGCCGGAATCTTGCAACAGGCGCGCCGCCCGGACCACCCACGACCGCCAGAACCGCTCGGTCCCCGGCACGTAGCATCCTTTGAAATAGGTCGTGTTGAACGCGAGCACGCCGCCCGGCCCAAGCACGGTCCGGATTTCCTGCAGCACCCGCTCCTTGTCGCCGATCAGGTGAATGGCGTTGCAGAACACCACGACGTCCACCTGCGGAACGAGCCGGCTGAGGTTCTCGGCGCTGCCGTGGACGAACCGGACGATGCTCGACGCGATCCGCCGCCGGGCGCGGTGCAGCTCGACGAGCGACGGATCCACGGCGTAGATAATCCCGCGGGTGTGCTCGCGCATGCGGGCCAGCAGCAGCTCGGTGATCGCGCCGGGACCGCAGGCGAGGTCCACGATGCGCGGGCCGAGCGCCGCGACGCGATCGACGAGCCAGCGGTTGACGTCGGTGAAGAACGGATGGCGGGCAAAGCGCCAGAAACCGAAACGGTCTTCCTCTGTTGAGAGGACGTCGGACGCAAACTCGGACGTTACGTGGTGCTCGTCCACAGCCATAATTATAACCGCGTCCCGGAGCGCCGTGCAAGCACGGTCCGGGACGCGGTGGGGACGCTATTCGCCTTCATGCTACCGCGGGGGCTGAGCCTGCGGGCGTCTTGGCTCCGCTCGCCGACTCCGCGGCGAGCAACGATGTAATTCAAGCCGTTAGGCCTGGAGCCAAAACGCACCGGCGCCAGATCAGGCCCGGTGCCCCGGACTGAGCGACTGCACGGGCGCGTTCGTCACCCAAATGGGGTTCCGGAGGTACCGGCTCACCATCGCCCGGATCGGCTCCGGCAGCGTCGACGAGAACAGCACCGTCTGCCGCGTCGACGGCGTGCGCACGAGGATCTGCTCGACGTCCGTCCGCAGACCCATCTTGAGCATCCGGTCCGCGTCGTCCAAGACCAGCATGTGCACGCTGCGCAGGGTCAGCGTCGCCTTGCCGAGGTGTTCGAGCACACGGCTCGGCGTCCCGACGACGATGTGCGGCTTCTCCCGCAGCCGTGTGATCTGCCGCGCGAGCGGCTCGCCCGTCGAGATCGCGACGATGCGCAGCCGCGTGTGCGCCCCAAGCCGGCCGAGGTCGCCCGTGATCTGCCGCACCGCGTCGCGATTGGGCGCCAGGACGAGGCCCTGCACGGCCTTGCTGCGCGGATCGAGCCGCTGCAGCATCGGGATGCCGAACGCCGCCGTCGTGCGCGGCGCGGGATCGGCCTGCGCGACGAGATCCCGTCCGATCGCAAGCGACGGGATCACGCGCGACTGGATCGGCGTGGGGGTCGCCCACCCGAGTTCCTGCAGCGCGCGCTGGATGCGGGGATCCGCCAGCCCGCCGAAACCGTTGGTATGTGTTTCGATGGCCATTCGCACGCCCCTCGAATCAGGTTCTGCGCCGTGCACCCGCAAGCACCTGAACGGGAGATGCCGGGTACACAGGGCACGACCGGAGACAGTCACTCACTCCCGTCGGCCGTTGGAAGATGCGTCGTTGCGTCGCTGGAAGACGCCGGGGTTTGAGTTTGGCTGCGAGGCTATTGTATCATAGCACCGGCCTGACGTTCAACCGAGGCGAGGTGGCGAACACACGTGCGGCCCAAGCCGGGCGAAGCGCCCAGGGACACCACCGCTCGCGATACCGCGGGGGTCGACGCCGACCGCGTGCCGGCGGACCCGCCGGCGGCCGGCATGATATCGAGGCCGCTGCCCGTCTCGCTCGATGTCCGGTCTCCGGCCACGGTCAGGGCCGAGGTACTGGAGACGTTCCCGTACGAATACGCCGGCTCGCCGGCGGTCGTGGATATCGAGACCGACGAGTTCACCGCCGTCTGCCCGTGGTCGGGGCTGCCCGATTTCGGCCGCCTGGTCATCCGCTATCTGCCGAAAGAGCGGGTGCTGGAGCTGCGCTCGCTCAAGTACTATCTGCTCTCGTACCGCAGCGTCGGCATCTTCCAGGAGCACGCCGCCAACCGCATCCTCGACGACCTCGTCCGCGCCTGCGCGCCCGCCTGGATGGAGCTCGAGCTCGATTACCGAATCCGCGGAGGCGTCCACACCGTCGTCCGCACGCGCTGGCCGGCGTCCCCCTCGTGAGCTTCCGCGCGGCGGCCGCGCCCGGCGGCGGGCCGGCGTTCCGCCGTGCGCGGCGCGGGATCGCCTTCCGCGTGGCCGAAGGCGCCGTGATCGCCGCCGCCTACGCGGCCTTGACCGTCTATCTCGCTCCGGTCTCCTACGGACCGTACCAGCTGCGGTTTGCAGAGGTCCTCAAGCCGCTCGTGATCTGGGAGCCGCATCTCATTCCGGCGTTTGTCATCGGCAACTTCCTCGGCAATCTGACGAGCCCGTTCGTCGGTCCGTGGGAGCTGGTGTGGATGCCGTTCGCGAACCTCGTCGGAGGATGGGCGGCGTGGCGCCTCGGCCGGACAAACGCCTACCTCGGCGCGACGGCCTACGCGGTCGTCATTGCGGTCGCCGTGACCGTGATGCTGTCCGCGATCCTCCACGCGTCGGCCCGCGTCTTGTTTCCGCCGCTGCTCGTGAGCGAAGTGTTGCTGATCGTGACCGGCGTCCCGGTGATGCAGCCGGTGCACGCCGCGCTGCGGCGGGTGTTCAAAGCGCCCGGGAGCCGCGCCTAGAACACGTTCGCCGGCCCTATTCGGGCTCGGGCGGCCGGCGCGTGTGCCACGGCGTCGCCCGCTCGTAGGCGCCGCCGATCGCGATCACCGTCTCCTCGTCCATCGGCCGGCCCGCGATCTGAAGGCCCACGGGCAGGCCGTCCGCGCCGAAGCCGCACGGCACCGAAAGCGCCGGCGCGCCGACGAAGTTGAACAGCCGGCTGAACCGGGTGATCACGCCGCGGGTCTCCAGGACTTCTCCCCCGAGATCGATCGTATCCTGGCCGATGCGCGGCGCGACCGCCGGCACGCTCGGCAGCACGAGCGCGTCGAGGCGCCGGAAGAGCTCGCCGTACTCCTCGAGCGCGAGCGCGCGCAGCTTCTGGGCGCGCAGGTACTGCGGCGCGGTGATGAACAGCCCGTGCCGCAGGCGCTCGAGCGTCTCCGGGCCGTAGTCCTGAGGACGCTCCCGCAGCCAGCGCTCGTGCACGCTGGCGGACTCGGCCTGGATGATGGCGAGCTGCGCGGCAAACGTCTCCGGCATGTGCGGCAGCGTGACCGTCTCGAGCCGGAGCCCGAGTCCGCGCAGGACGTCGAGCGCCGCCTCGAACGCGATCCGGACGCCGTGCTCCATCTGGCGGTGGTAGGGATCGTCGAAGATGCCGACGCGCAGGCCGCGCACCTCGGCTCGGACGGCCGCGCGGAAGTCGGGCACGGTGTGGCCGAGCGTCGTCCGGTCGTGCGGATCCGGGCCCGCGATCGCCTGGAGGACGATCGCGGCGTCCTCCACCGTCCGGGTCAACGGCCCGGGGTGATCGAGCGACCACGAAAGCGGAAAGACGCCGTAGGTGCTGACGCGGCCGTAGGACGGTTTGAGTCCGACGACCCCGCAGAGCGCGGCGGGAATGCGGATGCTGCCGCCGGTGTCCGTGCCGATGGACGCGCAGCCGAGCCCGGCCGCGACGGCGGCCCCGCCCCCGCCGCTCGACCCGCCCGGGATCCGGTCGAGCCCCCACGGGTTGCACGTCGGGCCGAAGTACGCGTTGTTGTTGGTGATGCCGTAGGCGAACTCGTGGAGCGCCGCCTTGCCGAGCAGCACCGCGCCGGCCTCCCGCAGCCGGACCGTCACGGTGGCGTCGTGCGCCGGCACGTGGTCGGCCAGCACCCGTGAGCCGCAGGTCGTCCGGATGCCGCGCGTGTCGATCAGATCTTTGAGCGAGACGGGCACGCCGTGGAGCAGTCCGCGGTAGCGCCCCGCAGCGATCTCGCGCGCCGCCTCCGCCGCCTGGGCGCGGGCCAGATCGGCCGTCACCGTGATGAACGCGTTCAGCGCGCGCCAACGGTCGATCTGCGCGAGCGCCGCGTCGGTGAGCGCGAGGGGCGACAGCTCACCCGACCGCAGGCGCTCCGCCAGGCCGGCGATGGTCTCGTACGGAAGGTCGGTCAGCGGCCGTTCTCCATGCTGGGCGCCGCCGCGGGCAGAAGCGGCGGCAGGGCCGGTCTGCGGCCGTCGATCGGCAGCTCGCGCAGCCGGTCGAGATCCGCGTACATTTTCGAGACGGCCGGCGCGAGCCGCTCGAGGGCGTCGGGCGGAATCGAAAGCCCGAGCATCCGGGCCAGCTGTGCGAGACCGGCGGCGTCTACCGACATTCCGGGAACTCCGGGATCGAGCGTGTCGGATCGGTACCGTGCCGGCGCCGCGGGTCCGCGAGGCCGCGGCCCTCGTGCGCCGGCACGCTTGAGGCGCTAGACGCGGGCGCGGGCCTCCGGCCGCTGCACGCGCTTCCATCCGAGGAGCACCGCCAACGAGATGATGACGGCGACGATGATCTCGGGGATGCCGTGGGTCACCGCGACGGTCGCGGCCACCTTGGCCGGCAGGTAGTGCCGTGCAACGCCGAAGCCGAGCACGAGGATCGTGTTTGTCGCCGTGCCGACGATCGCCGCAAGCGTGATGGCCGTGGCCTCGCCGGACCGCCGGAACGACGTGTACGTCCACGCCGCGAAGATCCCGATGAAGATCCGCGGCACGATCGCGACGATCGGATCCTTGAACATCGGGGTCGTGGCATAGAAGAAGCTGTAGAGTCCGAAAATGGTGCCGATGATGGCGCCGACTACCGAGCCTTCCAGGATGCCGCCGATGATCGCCGGCACGTGCATGATCGTGGCGTTGATGCCGGTCGGCATCGGGATGAAGCCGAGACGCGTGGCGCCGAGGAAGATCGCAATCGCGGCGAGCACCGCGGAAATCACGATGCCGCGCGTCGAGAGTCCCCCCTGACCCTGCATCGCTTCGCCTCCCGTGGTCGTCGTGGGCCGCCGGGCCCCGAAGCCGCCCAGCCGGCCCCGCATGAAGCCGCGGGGCACATTCCCCGCCTCCGGCCGTCCTCCTGCCCTGGCCGGCATAGGCCTCCGGCCCCGTCTGCCGCGGACGTGCCGGTTGAGTCCGGCTACACCGAAAACGGCGCCCGCAGCATCGCGACGAGGAACAGCAGCGCCGCCACCGGCACCAGCCAGTCAACGGGGCTCCCCCGCAGCACCATGTAGCTCGTGCGCCCGGCGCCGCCGGTGTACGCCCGCGCCTCCATCGCGACGATCAACTCCTCGCCGCGCCGGAGCGCGAAGGTAAACAGCGGCACGAGGACCGGCAGCATCTGCCGCGTCCGCTCGACGAACTGCCAGCGGCTCCCGCCGATCCGGCCGCCCCGCGACGCCTGCGCCTTCATCAACCGTTCCGCCTCGAGGGCCAGCGTGGGCACGAACCGGATCGCGATGGTGACGACGAGCGCCAGTTCGTGCCCGGGCACGCGAAACCGCCGCAGCGGCCGCAGGAGGCTCTCGATGCCGTGCGTGAGCTCCGTCGTCGTGGTCGTCAGCGTGAACACGCTCGTCACGAACAGCAGCTCCACGAACCGCGCGGCCGAGACGATCACGAGCCGCACCACGGCCGCGGTGACGACGATCCAACCCCAGTGGAAAACGACGGGGCTCGACGGGTCGTAGGCCCTCCCAAAGAACAGCAGCTGCATCACGGCCAGGATCACCAGCACCGGCATCGCGGGAAGGATCCCGCGCAGGGCATAGCTCATCGGGATGCGGCCGAACGCCACGATCCCGAGGCACACCGCGATGAGCAGCGCGTTGCCGGTCAGCGTCGGGGTGAAGCTCACGGCGCCGACCAGCAGAAGCGTCGCGACGATCTTGGCGCGCGGATCCATCCGGTGGAGGTACGAGCCGGTCGGCAGATACTGGCCGATCGTGATGTTGCGGAGGAGCTCGAACTCGCTCACGCGCGCGGCCTCATACGCGGGCGCCGAGCAGCGCCGCCACGGCGTCGCCCGCCTCCTCGACGGTCAGCGCGTCCGGCCGCACCGCCATCCCGAGCGCGCGCAGGCGCTGCACCACCTGCACCGGCTCCGGCGGCGCGAGCCCGAGCGCCGCCAGCCGCGCCGCATCGCCGAACACCTCGCGGGTGGACCCTGCCGCGGCGACGACACCGTCTTGAAGCACGTAGAGACGGTCGGAGAGGCGCGCAACCTCCTCCATGTCATGCGACACCAGCACGAGCGTCAGACCCTCACGGTCGCGCAGGTCCTGGATGCGCCGCCGCAGCTCCGCCCGCGCCCCGGGATCGAGGCCCGAGGTCGGTTCGTCGAGCACCAGCACGCGCGGCCGGATCGCCAGCACGCCGGCGAGCGCGGCCTTCCGCATCTCGCCGCCGCTCAGCGAGAACGTGTAGCGGTCCTTGAAGCGCTCGAACGGGAGGCCGACCGTGTCCATTGCCCAGCGCACGCGGGCACGGATCTCGTCCATCGGAAGGCGCAGCTGCCGCGGTCCGTACGCCACGTCGTCGCCGACGAGCGGCTCGAACATCTGCGTCTCGGGGTCCTGGAACACCAGCCCCACCCGCTGGCGCACGGCCCGCAGATCGGTGCGCGGGCTCGCGAGATCGTGCCCGTCAACGACGACGCGGCCGCGCGCCGGCCGCAGCAGGCCGTTCAGGTACTGGATCAGCGTGGATTTGCCGGATCCGGTCCGGCCGAGGATGCCGACGACTTCGCCCGCCCGCACCTCGACGCTCACGCCGCGAAGGGCCGTATGCTCGAAGGGCGTGCCGGCCATATAGGTGTGCCAGAGGTCCGTGACCTCGATGAGCGGGGAGCCGGCCTGGACTTCGCGGCTGCCGTTCGCCTGCCGGGCGCCGGTCATGACGGCCGGCCGGCGCGGGCGACGACCGCGGCGGTGAGCTCGTCCACCGAGAGCACGTCGATCGGAAACTCCGGCACGTGCGCGCGCACGCGCAGCGCGACGGCGGTCACGGGCGGCAGGTCCAGACCCACGTCGCGGAGCAGGTCCGCGCGCGCGAACACCCGGCGCGGCGGTCCCTCCACCAGCACCGCGCCGCCGGCCAGCGCGATGATCCGATCCGCGCGGGCGGCCTCGTTCATCAGGTGCGTGATCGCCACCACCGCGGTCCCCCGCCGGCGCAGCTCGGCGATGATCGCGGCCACGGCCTGGCGCCCCTCCGGATCGAGCATCGACGTCGCCTCGTCCAGCACGAGACACGCGGGCCGCATCGCCAGCACCGCGGCGATCGCCACCCGCTGCTTCTGTCCGGCGGACAGCAGATGCGGCGGCCGGTCCCGCGCGCCCCACATCCCCACCAACTCGAGCGCCTCGCGCACGCGGACGCGCAGCTCCTCGTGCGGCACGCCGAGGTTCTCCGGACCGAAGGCGACGTCTTCCTCGACGATCGTCGCGACCATCTGGCTCTCCGGATGCTGAAAGACCATACCGACCGTGCCGCGGATCGCACGGGTATGCGCCGGGTCGCGCGTATCCAGACCGGCGACGAGGACGCGGCCGGACGCCGGCCGCAGGAGGGCGTTCAGGTGCCGCGCGAGCGTCGACTTGCCGGAGCCGTTCGGACCGACGATGGCGACGTATTCGCCGGGATCGATCCGCAGCGAGACGCCGCGCAGCACCGGCGGTCCGGCCTGCGCGGCGGCCTCCCTGTCGCGGGGCACGCCGGTGTCGGGTCCCGACCCCGCGGACGCCGCGTACGAAAAATGGATATCTTCGCAGACGATCAGCGGGTCGGCCATTCGCCTCCGAGAAAACGGCAGGCGGCCGCGGCATAGATGCGGCAGGCCTCCGCGATCTCCGCGACTCGGACGAACTCGTCGACCTGATGCGGAATCGTGACGTCGCCGGGCCCGATCGTGACGATCGGCACCCGCGCCCACGCGTGCAGAAACGTGCCGTCGGTGGCGCCCGGCACGCCGGCGAACCTCGGCGGACGGCCCTGCACTCGCCGGCACGCCTCCGCGACGGCCACCGCGACCGGGGTGGACGGGTCGGTCTCGGTCCAGGGACGCTCTTCGATGACCTCGAGTTCCGCGGTGCAGCCGGCCGCGGCGGCGGACTCCGCCGCCGCGGCCGCGAGATCGGCGCAGATCGCCGCGTGCTCCTGCCCCGGAATCGTGCGGATGTCGAGCCCGACCACCGCGTCCGCGTGCATCACGTTGAGCTGCGCCGGCTCCCCCGCGCGCAGCAGCGTCGGCGTTACACTCGGTTCGCCGAGAAAGGCGTGACGCCCGTGGCGCGTGACGTACCGCGCCTCGAGTGAGCCGGCCTCGCGCACGAACGCCGCCGCGGCGGGAATCGGGTTGCGGCCGCTCTTCGGCATCGCGCCGTGGGCCATGCGGCCCCGGAAGCGCGCGAGCGCGCGGATCCCGCCCTTCTGCACAAGACAAATCGCATTCTCTTCCGGCTCGCAGATGATCGCGCCGGCCGCCCCCTCGGCCCAGCCGTTCCGGATGAAGGCCTTGATGCCGGCCATCATCCCCTCTTCGTCGGCCACGACGGCGAGGCGCACGGTACCGGACAACCGGGTACCGGCGTCCCGCAGCGCGCGCACGGCGCCGATCGCCGCCGCCACCCCCGCTTTCATGTCCGCCGAGCCGCGCCCGTACAGCCGGCCGTCGCGAATCTCGGCGCCGAACGGCGGCACGGACCAATCCGCGGCCTCACCCTCCGTCACGACGTCGGTGTGGCCTTCGAAGATGAGGATGGGACCGGCCGAAGAGCCCGCGAGATCGGCGATGACGTTCGGCCGCCCCGGTGCGGCGTCCTCGACGCGAACCACCAGATCGAGGCGGCGCAGCTCGTCGGCCACGAGGGCGGCGGCCTCGGTCTCGTTGCCGCGGGGGTCGCCGGGCCGGTAGACGCTCGGGATGCGCACCAAGCGGCGCGCGAGGTCGAGCGTGTACCCGTCGTCGACGGCCGCCAGCGCGGCGTCCACCGCGGACCCCGCTCCGGATTCGGTCGGCACGGAGGCGCGGGCAGTGCGCCTAGTAGATCTTGGAATCCCGCGCCCGCCCCGTGTAGTCGAAGAACACGCTCTTCAGCTCGGTGTAGAACTCGAGGCCCTCTTCCGCCATCTCGCGGCCGCCGACGCCGCTCCATTTGATCCCGCCGAACGGGATCTGCGCCTCCCCGCCGACGGTCGGCGAGTTCACATGGACCATGCCGACTTCGACGCGATCGACGAAGCGCATGATCGCCGACGCATCGCCCGCGTAGATGGACGACGAGAGGCCGTAGCGCACCCCGTTCGTCACCGCGAGCGCCTCGTCGAGCGACCCGACCGGGATCACCGACAAGACCGGGCCGAAGACCTCCTCCTGCGCGATCCGCGACTGCGGCGGGACGTCGACGAACACCGTGGGCTCGACGAAAAACCCCCGTTCGCACGCGCCCTCGGTCGCCCGGCGGCCGCCGGTGGCGACCCGCAGTCCCTCGCGGCGCGCGCCGTCGATGTACCCGAGCACGCTGTCCAGCTGATGCGCGTCGACGAGCGGGCCCAGGTCGACGTCTTTGTGCAGCCCGTTGCCGAGCCGCATCTTCTTGGCGTAGGCCACGATCCGCTCGGTGAGGCCGGCGACGACATCGCGGTGGGCGATGCACAGGCTGGTCGCGGTGCAGCGCTGCCCGGTGCTGCCGAACGCGCCCGAGGCGATCCCGGTCGCGGCGAGGTCGAGGTCGGCGTCCGGCATCACGACCACCGCGTTCTTGCCGCCCATTTCGCAGGTCACCTTCGCGAGGCGGCGGGCCGCCCGCGCGTACACATCGCTGCCGATCCCGGTCGAGCCGGTGAACGACACCGCGCGAACGTCGGGATGATCGACGAGCGCGTCCCCGACGTCGCCGCCGCTGCCCGGCAAGACTTGGAGGACGTTCTCGGGCAGCCCCGATTCTTGTAAAATCTCCCCGTAGCGCTCCGCGAGCAGCGGCGTGAGGCTGGCGGGCTTGAGAATCACGGCGTTGCCGGCGACGATCGCCGGCGCCGCCTTCCACACCGGCTCGGCCCAGGGAAAGTTCCAGGGGGTAATGACGGCCACGACGCCGAGCGGCTGCCTGAGCGTGAACAGAAGCGTGGACGGCATCTCCGACGGCCGCGTACGGCCCCCCATCCGGAACCCTTCGCCGGCGAACCATTCAAGGAGCACCGCGCCTCGGATGATCTCGCCCCGCGCCTCCGAGACGATCTTGCCCTCCTCGCGGGTCAGCAGCTGCGCGAGCTCGTCGGCGCGCGCGCGGGTCATCGCCGCGGCGCGCGCGAGCACGCGGCCGCGCTCGGGCGCCGGCACGTCGCGCCACTTCTCGAACGCGGCTTTGGCCCGCGCGACCGCGGGCTCCACGTCGGCGGCCGTCGCCTGGCGAACTTCGGCGATCACGTCGGTGGTGTCCGCCGGATTGACGTCGACTACCACGCGGGTACTGGCTGCGCGGTGGGCGCTGGACGTGCTCATCGAGTCTGCCCTCCCGGGGTGCCGGCCGGCTTTGATCCCATGGTCGCCGGCCGGCTCGCCGGCCGGCGCCGTCGTGTCGTGGGCCGGCACACAATGCGGCGAGGTCATTCGTTCGCGCTTCGCAGGAGCGGACTCCTGCACGCGGAAGACCGTCATGCCGCGCACGCGACCGGGAAGCACCGCCGCGCTGCGCGCGTTGCGCGTGTTGGGAGACGGTACTTCGAGGTAGGAGCCGCGGAATGCAGGGACAGCCGCTCGACGAAGCCCGCTCGGACGGGTTCGCCACGCCGCCGCCGCGTGCGGTGGCGTGCCCGATCGTCGACATACATACGCACATGACCGAGCCGGCGACGAACCACGAGCTCGTCGAGGCCGCCCGTCGCTACGGCGTCACACGCCTGGGCGCCATCACGTCGCTCGAGGAGGGTCTGGCACTGGGGCGGCGCTATCCCGGCGAGATCGAGATCGTGGCCCGTCCTCCCCTCGTCCCGTCCGCCAAGGCGGCGCCGCGGGACCACCGGCCTCCGGAAGCACGGGCGCTCGAGATGATTCCTCGGGCCGCCGCGAACGGTGTGCGTATCATCAAGTTCTGGTTCGCCCCGCGCATCCGCGACCGGCTGGACTTTCTCTTCGATTCTCCGAGGCTGGACCCCGTCTTCGACGCGATCGCCGCGCACGGCCTCGGCATTCTCGTGCACGTCAGCGACCCCGACCGGTGGTTCGAGCGGAAGTACGATCCGGCCAAGTACGGCACGAAGGCCGACCAATATCCGATGCTGGAGCACCGGCTCCGGCAGTATCCCACCGTCCCGTTTCTGGCGGCGCACATGGGCGGCGATCCCGAGCACCTCGACCACCTCGCCGGCCTCCTGACGCGCTACCCCAACCTCTACCTCGACACGAGCGCGACCAAGTGGATCGTGCGGGAGCTGGGGCGGCAGCGCGAGGCGGCGCGTGTGTTCTTGCGGCGTTGGGCGGACCGGATCTGCTTCGGCACCGACCAGGTCGTGCTCAAGGACTCGGACCCGGTCCGCTACCTCGTGCGCTACTGGGTCCACCAGATGTTCTGGGAAACCGATCTCGTCTGTCCGTCGCCGATTCCGGACCCGGACGCGGACAGAACGCCGATGCTGCGCGGCCTCGATCTTCCGGGGGACGTGCTCGAGCAGATCTATTGGAAAACGGCCGGGCGGGCGTTCGCGATCGACGCCCGCCCGGCCGCACATGCCGCCGCCGACCCCACACAGGGGGCCGGCGGCGGATGAGCTATCGTCTGTGGACCATTAACGGATGATCAGGTGTCCGGTGGCCCACAGCGCCAAGCCGACCAGCAACAGCAACCCGGCCAGCAGCATCGTTTCCACCTCCTGTTCATCCCGTATTGTGTAGCTCACGAGAATATTCCCCGGAAAGGCCTGCTCAAAACATCGTCGTCCGTTGGGCGCCGCTCAGTTCCCCGTTTCCCGGTACATCCCGGTGTCGCACATCGATGCAGAGACGACGCAGAACGACCGGCGGTCGGACCCGGCGGTATCGTAGCACTGCGCGAGGGCCTGAGACTCCGCCGTTTTCTTGTCGCCGCCGATCGCCCATCCCACGCCCGGAGTTCCCTTCTGCGGGTCCATCGCGACGGCGGCGCACTGCTGATGGATCGTCTGCACCACCTGGCAAACCTTACGGGCGTCGCCCGACGCGCCCTTCGCGGTTCTGCAGAGATCCAGCGCCTGGTCGGACGCCTGGTTCGCATTTGCCACGTTGCTCACAATGCCGAAGGCAAAACCGTGATTGGACACGTCGTCGGGGCGTCCGATCGCAAGGGCGCCGTCGGCGCTCGCCGTCACCGGCCACACCGCCGCGGCCGCGCACGCGACCGCCACGACGGTCGCAGCGATCATCATCGGCGCCCCGGCTCGGCCAAAACGCATCTGTCGCATTCACCGCCACCTCCATGAGTATCCACGCGTCGCCGCGGGCTGCCCCGCCGGGGCTGCGCGCCGCGTCGACCCGGCCTTGTTGTCTGTGTACCCCGTTTATGCGGCGGAAAACGATCGCCGGCGCCCGTGGGACGCCGGCGTTGACTTCGCGGCGGCCGGCCGCTCAGGCGATGGCCTTCTCGACGTCCTCCCGGGTCAGCGTCTCGCCGAGCTCGCCGGACCAGCGCAGAATGGCTTCAATCACGTCCTCGCGCGACATGCCGAGGGTCGACGTCATTTCCTGGACGCACATCTCCACGACGTATTCCAGGCGGCCGCTCCACCCCGCGTCTTTCGCCTCGGCGACCAGCGACACAATCACACCGGCAAGCAGCGGCTCCGCCCACTCCCGGCGCGCGGACTGGGCCTCAGTCGACACAGCGGCCCCCGTCCTCGATCCCGACTGGTTGTCCACACTCCACCTCCACAGCGGCTTGCTCCATGCGTCGCACCCGTCAGCCCGCCCGCGCGCTTTGCAAGGACGGCAGCACGGCCTGGAGCAGCAGCACGGCGCCCGCGGCGCCGGCGACGATCCCACCGTACCACAAGGGCGTCCGGCGGATGATCGCGGCGACGGAACACAGCACAATCCCGGCCTGGAAGAACGCCACCGCGCTGCCGAGCCGCTCGTGGAGCGAATCGTAACGCTCCGCGATATGGCGCGCGTCGTCGCGGCGTTGCTCCAGCGCTTGCGCGTCTTTGCTGATCTTGCGCTGGGCCGCGGCGTAGCGCGCCGCCTCGCGATCGTAGCGGGCGGCGAGCGCGGCCCCTGCGGACGCGCCGCCGAGGCGCAGCGCGTCGCGCTGGACTTCGAACACGTGTCGCTTGATGCCCTCGGCCTGATAGAACGACCATTGATCGGAGGCCTGGCTCTGCAGCACCGCGGCCTCGGTCAGGCTGGCCAGCGAGTCGTGGACCGCCTTGCCGCCGGCGTAACTGGCGTACGCGGCGAGCATCGCCAGCACCGCGGTCGTGATGGCGACGGCCGGAATGAGCCAGTGCGGCTGGCCCTCCGCCGGCTCGATTTTTGATTCGACCTCGAACCGCTCTTCCACCGCGCCTCCCCAACGCCACGGAACACCGCCGCGGCGGATGCCGGTGACGGCGGTCACGAATGGGTGGTTTTCTGGACGGCGCGCGCCCAGTCCTGCGCAGGCGCGGCGGGGCGGCGTGTGAAACGGAGACGGCCGGCGCGCCCTCAGGCGCGCCGGCCGTCTCTGTCGCGTCCTTCCACGGGCGCGGCTTCAGCCGGCCCGCGCGTTCGCTAACTCGGCGGGGAATACGTCCCGCGCGACGTGACCGGGTGGCGGTGCAGCAGGGACGCCGCCGCGTAGCTGATCGCGCCCCACAAACGGCCGAGCAGTCCCGTCCGCTCGACGGCCGAGGCGGCGAGCAGCGGAACCGACTGCACGACCTGGCCGTTGCGCCGCAGCGTCAGCATCCCAACCTGCTGGCCGCGTTCGACCGGAGCAAACGGCCGCGCGGTGATTTGTTCCGTCACCTCGAACTCGCCGCGCGACCCGCGCGGCACCAGCACCGTCACCGGCCGCGCCGGCTGCAGCGGCACCGCGTGGAGGCTGCCGCCGTACACCCGGAGCGAGGCCGGCACGACGGTCTGCCAGGGCACGGCGACGACCGTGTAGTGCGCGAAACCGGTGGTCAGCATGCCCTCGGCGAGCGCGGTGCGGCGCGGCACGGTGGGCGCACCGAGCACGACCGCGACCAGCCGGAGGTCGCCGACGCGGGCCGTCGCGACGATGCTGTAGCCGGACTCTTCCGTGTGTCCGGTCTTCAGCCCGTCCACGCGCGGATCGCGAAAGACCAGGTTGTTCCAGTTCGCCTGGCGGATGCCGCCGTACGATTCGTACTGCGGGCTGCTGTACCGGGTCGCCTCCGGAAACTCGAGCAGGATCTGCCGTGCCAGCACCGCCATGTCCGAGGCGCTCACATGCTCCCCGGGCGCCGGCAGTCCATGCGGCGTCACGAAATGCGTATCGTGCATCCCGAGCCGCGCGGCCGTCGCGTTCATTTCCTCCACGAACCGCTCCGCCGAGCCGCCCACCGTCTCGGCGAGCGCCTCCGCCGCGTCATTGCCTGAGGAGACCATCAATCCCTCGAGCAGCTGCCTGACCGTCACCGTGTCGCCCACGTTGAGAAACATCCGGCTGCTGCCCGGCACGCGGCCGATGCGCCACGCCTCGGTACTGACGGTCACGTTGGAGTCGGGGGTGAGCCGCCCCGCCCGCATCGCCTGCAGCGTGAGGTAGAGCGTCATCAGCTTGTCGAGGCTCGCCGGCTGGTGCTGCACGTGGGGATTCGTGCTCTCGAGCACCTCCCCCGTGCTCACCTCCATGAGCACACCGGCGGCGGCCGGCAGGGCCGCGCGCGCGCCGGGCGCCGCCGGCGCGTGCGGCCGCGGGGCGGCCTCGACCCGCGCGCCGGCAACACCGGCCCACGGCTGAAGCAGCACCACCGCGCAGAGGACAAGGACCGCGAGCCGGCGGGCCGGGCGGGGCATCGGACGCACCATCAGGCCGCCGACACTTGGAGAATTGTCCGCAGCCCGTCGCCGCGATCCAGCACGTCCACCGCCTCGTTCACCCGCTCGAGCGGAAACGACGCGGTCACCAGTTCATCCAGCATGAGCTGCCTCCCGTAGTACAGCCGGAGCAGTCTCGGGATGTCGTCCCGCAGGCGCGAGGATCCATAGAAGCAGCCCCGGAGCTGTTTCTCATTGAGAATAAACGAAGTCCCGGCCACGGCGAGTTCCGCCTTGGCGGAGGGGATGCCGACCGCCACCGCGACCCCGCCGCGCGCCACCGCGTCGACGGCCTGCCGCACCGTCTCGGGGCGGCCGATCACCTCAAACGCGTAGTCGGCGCCGCCGCCGGTGAGGTCCCGGACCGCGGCCACGGCGTCGTCGCGCTTGCCGTTGACGACGTGCGTGGCGCCGAACTGCCGCGCGGCTTCGAGGCGGTGGTCCAGAAGGTCGACCCCGATGATCGTCGTGGCGCCGGCGATGCGGGCGCCCTGCACGACGTTCAGGCCCACGCCGCCGAGCCCGATCACAACCACGCTCGAGCCGGGAGTGACTCTGGCGGTGTTGATGACCGCCCCGACCCCGGTCGTGACGGCGCACCCGAGCAGCGCCGCGACGGACAGCGGGAGATCGCGGTCGATGCGCAGCACGCCCGCTTCCGGCACCACGGCCTGCTCCGCCCACGACGAGACGCACGTGAAGTGGTTGAGCTCTTCGCCGCGCGCCCGCAACCGCGTCGTGCCGTCGGGCATCCGCCCGCGAACACGGTAGCGCATCTCACAGAGATGAGGCCGGCCGCTGTCGCAGTAACGGCACGCCCCGCACGCGGGCGCGAAGAGCAGGACGACGTGATCGCCCGGCCGCACCGACTCTACGCCGGCGCCGACGGATGCGATGACGCCCGAGGCCTCGTGCCCGAGTACCACGGGCAGCGGCATCGTGAGGTCGCCCTTGATGTAGTGGAGGTCGCTGTGGCAGACGCCGGTCGCGACGATGCGGACGAGCACTTCCCCGGGACGCGGCGGTTCCAGATCGACGTCTTCGACAACCAGAGGCTTGCCGACTTCATAGAAGACCGCGGCGCGCACGGGCGAGAGCCTCCCCTCGCAGAAATGAGCGGAGCCCTTCCCTTCGCCCGGCGGCGAATCCTCCCGCATGCCGGACACACACGCGGCCCCCGGACAACGCCGCCGCGCCGCGGGCGTTCGCCGGCGCGCCGATTCCGATCAGCGCGCAGCCGCGGTGCGCTCACGCTCGAGCAGCGCCCGCTTCCGCGCGAGACCCAAGCGGTAGCCGCCGAGATCGCCGTTGTTGCGGATGACACGGTGGCACGGTATTACCAGCGGCACCGGGTTGGCGGCGCACGCCTGGGCGACGGCACGAACGGCCGAGGGCCGGCCGATCGCGCGTGCCACGTCGCTGTACGAGCGCGTAGTGCCGTACGGAATCGCCCGCAGCGCATCCCACACGCGTCCCTGGAACGCCGTCGCGCGGATGTCGAGCGGCAGGTCGAGGTGCATCTCCCGGCCGTCGAGATACCCGAGGATCGATCGCACCGCGGGCGCCAGCGCCCGGCTGTCGCGCACGAGGCGCGCCGCGGGGTATTCCGCCCGCAGCGCCGCCGCGTGACGCGTGTCGCTGTCCCCGAGCGACACCGCGCACACACCGCGGTCCGTCCGGCCGACGAGCAGGCGTCCAAGCGGAGTCGCCACCGTCGTATACCGGATCGTCGCGCCGGCGCCGCCGCGCCGGTATGCCGCGGGCGTCATCCCGAGGCGCCGCGCGGCCCGCTCGTACAGGCGGCTGCTCGATCCGTACCCGGCGTCGTAGAGCGCGGTCGTCACCGCCGCCTGCGCCCGCAGCCGAGCCTTGACGAGGTCGAGACGGCACGCATCGACGTAGCGCTTCGGCGAGAGGCCGAGCACGCGCGCAAACGCGCAGCGGACCTGCTGCGGACCGCACCCGAGCGCGGCGCCGAGCCGCTCGAGACTCAGCGGTTCGTCGAGGTGGGTCTCGATGAACCGGCAGGCGCGCTGCGCGAGCGCGGCCGTCTCATCGCGGCCGGCCGGAGCGTCGGGACGGCAGCGCCGGCAGGGCCGGTACCCTGCCCGGGCCGCCTGGGCGGGTTCACGAAAGAATCGCACGCGGTCGCGCTGCGGCCGCCGCGCGGGACACGACGGCCGGCAGTACACTCCGGTCGAGCGCACCGCAAACACGAACGTGCCGTCGGCGGCGGCGTCGCGCGCCAGCACGGCGCGCCAGCGCTGTTCGTCGCCCGGACCGCCGCCGCTCCCGTTATGCGTCTGGACCCGATCCGCCCGTATCGCCACCCCGGCCTCCTGCTTCGCGGCCTCCTGCACGTTCAGCATACCATCACCCCCGGCGTTGTCGCACCGATCGTACGTCCCCGCCTCGGGGGCCGCTATCCGATTTGTCGCGGCAAATCACGGGCGCAGGAAGGCAGGGTCCGGGCCCGGACGGCGCCGAAAATGCATCCCGTCATCCGTCGAACCCGTCCTTGGTTCACAACGCCGTCCTCCCGAAGGTGCGATCCGGTTATGTCGATCGTCCGCACCGCGCTTGCCGCCGTCCAAATTCTTGCCGCCACCGCACTGCCGCCCGCCGGGGTCCGCGCGGACGCGCCGGACGTGCGCGACGCGGGCGAATCCTACCGGACGGTGCACGACATCAACAACCGGTTCACGATCGAGGTGCCGGCGGCATGGAAGGTGACCACGTCACGCGGGGACCCCGCGCTGTCGGCGCTGGCGTCATCGATCGACGGCAGCCTCCCGGCGAGTCTGGTCGTTATCGTCCGCGACCTCCCCGTGGCGATCACGGCCGAGACCTGCGTCTCCGAAGCGCAGTATGTGATGCGGCGCGCCATTCAACGCTATGCGAGCGTGGCGGTCGGCCCCGACCGGATCGGATCCCTGCCGGCATGGTCTCACGCGTATATTTGGACCACCAAGACCGGCGAGGAGCGGCGCAGCATCCAAACCTGCGTCACCGTGGGCCGGCGGGCGTTCCTCGCCATCGGGACGACGGCCAACCGGCCCGCGCGCGTGCGCGACGACATGCCGGCGCTGACCCGCGCGATACAAAGCCTTCACCCGGCCGCGATTCCGTCCGAACCGGACCCGATCCACGGCGGGCATAATATGAGCCGCGGCGTCGTCCGCCGCGGCTCGATGTAACGAGGACCCCGCCCGGCCGATCAGTGCGGGTGCGTCGCGTCCCACTGCAGGGCCGCGGCGATATCGGCGCGGGCGCGCTGCATCGACTCGATCGCGCGAATCCGGAGACCGCCGTAGTCCGCCTGGTCGTGCTGCAGCTGATCGATCAATCCCTCGAGCGCGCTCCGGACGTGGACGAGGTTGCGGGCGCTGCCGAATTCACTCCGTGTCGGCGGGACCTGCGCCATCGCGGCGCCTGCCGCCACCACGGTCGCGGCCATCCCGGCTGCTCCGGCGAGAAACGTCTTGCGGGTCATGATCGCGTCACCTCCGATGTACTTCCCGAGCCGCCTGCTGTATCGCATATAGCGCCCGACGGGGGCGCCAAGTTCCCAGCAGGCGTGGGATATCGGACGTCCGGCGGGCGGTCGCGGTCGGACGGCGCCTCGGCGTGAACGCCCTGCAGTAACTTAGCGGACGCGCGCCCCGGCCGCGGCGGGCAGGACGTCGGGGAGCGAGGCGGGCACGGTCTCGTCCGGCGCAGGCTCGAACATCTCCCGCAGCGACTTCGCGAACGCCGCCGCCGGAGGCGCGAGAAACATGCCCATCAGCCCGAACAAGGCGTTGCCGAGCAGGAGCGCGAGCAGGATCGTGGCCGCGTGCAGCTTCAGTTCGTGGCCGATGATCTTGGGCAGCACGATCTTCGATTCGGCCAACTGTACGATCACGAAGAATATCAGGACTGCCGCGGCCGTGCCCGACGACTGGAGCATGGCGACCCCGACGATCGGAATGGCGCCGAGCACCGGGCCGATGATCGGGATCGCGCGCGAGATTCCGGCGACGATGCCGAGCAGCAGCGGATAGCGGACTCCGAGCAGCGCAAGCCCGATCGTGACGGCGATCCCGGACACGAGCATCAGGATGAGCTGCGCGCGCACATAGCCGGCCACGATGCGATCCGCGCGCCGGCCGGCCGCGAGCACGGTACGGCGCATGGCGGCCGGGAGAAACCCCAGCAGCTCGTCGCGCAATACCGGAAGATCGAGAAGAAAATAGAACGCGAGTATCGGAATCAGCAGGACCTCGAACCCCTTCGAGATCCACCGCGCCGTACCGCGCAGCGTCCCGGTGGCGGCTCCGAACGCGATCGTCTCGGCCTGGTCGAGCGCCCGCTCCACCGGCGCGACGAGCGGGGCCGGCAGGCTCCGCCGCAGTCCCTGCTGCATTTGGGTCAGCGCCGTACCGACCCGGTCGCGGTACTGCTCGAGATTCTGTCCGAAGCGCTGGGCCTCCGCCGCGACCGGCCGCATGGCCAGCCGGGTCACAAGGCCGAGGGCGAACGCCACCACGAGAAAGACGGCGAGAACGGCGACAAGACGCGGCACCGGCCGTCCCCACGGCCGCAGCCGGCCGGTGTACTCGACGAACGGCATGAGGGCATAGGCGAGCATCGCGCCGAGCGCGACCGTCACGAGGACGAACCGCAGTCGCCACATAAGAAACGCCGCGGCCGCGGCCACGACAAGGACCATCGTGGCTCTGGCCCAACGATCAAGCGTGCTTATGCGCCCGTCCCCCCACGGTCTCGCATAGTAGCCATCACGCGGAGATGTAATTCGGAGTTCCGGCGCCGCCGCCCTGCCCGAACGCGCTACGGGCCGCCGACCCGCACCCAGACGCCGGCGCGCCCCGGTGTCCAGGCCGCCGCCGGAGCGTCCGCGGGAATGGACCGGACCGCGATCTCCGGGTGCAGGATCGAGGCCATGATCTCGAGGCCGTCCACGAGCCGCGGCCCCGACCGGCTGAAGAACGCGCTGCCGTCCGTCGCATACACCCGCCCCGCGGCCACCGCGGGAAGGGCCCGCCACTCGGACCGCGCGGCGACCGGCGGCAATTCCGCGCAGGTGCGGCCGACGTCGAATCCGCAGACCGTGAGCACGACGACCTCCGGGGCGGCCGCGACGATCGCGTCCCACTCGACGCGAAACGACGGCCGGCCGTGGACGCCGATCACCTCGCGGCCGCCGGCGCGCTCGACGATCTCGGGCATCCAATGGCCGCTGCAGAACGGCGGATCGAGCCACTCCATACAGAATACGCGGGGCGTACCGCGGCGCCGGCGAATGGAGCATGCGGTCTCGACCGCCGCGATGCGCGTTCTGAGCGCCGCGACGAGGCGGCCCGCCTCATCGCGGCGGCCGGCCGCGCGTCCCACCGTCTCGATGTCGCGGAGGACGTCCTCCAGGGTGTGGGGATGAAGGCGCAGCACGCGCGGTGGTCCGGGCAGCCCCGCGGCAATGCCCTCGACGTCGAGGCTCGGCAGCGCGCACACGTCACAGAGGTCCTGCGTGATGATGAGATCGGGCCGCGCGGCGGCCAGCGCAGCTTCGTCCAGCCGGTACAGGCTCTCCCCGCGCCGCAGCGCCCCTTCGACCTCCGCGTCGATCGCGGCGCTGGCGAGACGCGAGTCCACGCGCGGACGCACCACCCGCGGCCGGTCGCGGATCTCGGCCGGAAAATCGCACTCGTGCGTGATCGCCACGATCTCGCCGACCAGCCCAAGCGCCGCGACAATCTCGGTCGCGCTCGGCAGCAGGGTCGCAATGCGCATCGCGACATCGAGTTCGCCTCCGGCGCGCGAAAGCCTCGCCCGCGTCCGCCCCCCGGGCCGGAACTGCGCCGGCCGGCAGACTGAAACGGGCGCCGCCCTGCTCCGGCGGCTTTATATGGAAGGACATCGAGCTCGACCCGTTACGGAGCCGTTGCAGCGTGGCACGATAATGAAGGCCGGGGTGATGGAAAACGGATCGTGAGGCCGAGGACCGCATGCGGACGAATCTAGCCGGGCCGGCGCCCGGGGCCGTCCACGAATTGATGGACGATCCCGCGAGCACCGAGGAGATGCTGCGCCCGAATCTCGAGGACCTCGGCCGCATCAACCGCCTCACGGGCGCGGTGCGCCTCGTGTGCGCCTACCTCGACCGGCTGCTGCCGTTGTGGCGGCGTTCGCGCACGCTCGGCGCGCCGCTCGCGCTGCTCGACGTGGCGACCGGAGGCGCCGACATTCCCCGCGCGGCGGTGCGGTGGGCCGCGCGGCGCGGCGTCCCCGTGCGCGTCGTTGCCATCGAGCGTCACCCTGTGACCGCGCGGCTCGCCGCGGAGACCTCCGCCGCCTTTCCGGAGATCGCGGTGGTCCGGGCCGATGCGCGCGCGCTGCCCTTCCGCGACGGCGCGTTCGACGCGTGCCTGTGCTCGATCTCGCTTCACCACCTCGAGCCCGCGGACCGGCCCGCCCTCCTGCGGCGGCTGGACCGGCTCGGCCGCCTCGGATTCTTCGCGGTGGACCTCGTGCGATCACCGGCCGCGCACGCCGGCGTGTGGCTGCTGACGCGGTGTTTCCGGAACCACCTGATCCGCACGGACGGGCCCCGCTCGGTCCGCCGCGCGTACTCATGGGCGGAGTACCGCGCGCTCGTCGCGGGCGCCGGGATTCCCAACCTGACCGTGCGCCGCGTGCCCGGCTTTCGCGCGGCTCTGGAGCGCCTCGAATGACCCGGCCGCTCGACGTCCTCGTGGTGGGCGGGGGCCCTGCGGGTGCCGCGACCGCGGCGCTCCTTGCGCGGCGAGGGTACCGCACCGTGATCGTCGACCGCGCCGTCTTCCCGCGCCCCAAGCCGTGCGGCGATTATCTCAACCCGGGCTGCGATGAGCTGCTCGAACGGCTGGGTGTCCGCGACGCGGTGGCGCGCGCGGCCGCGCCGGTGAGCGGCATGCGGCTCGTGACCGCGGACGGCGCCGCGGCCTCCCTTCCGTTCCCGCACCGCAACGGCTGGGCGCTTCAGCGGTCGCGGCTGGATCAGACGCTGCTCGATCACGCCGTCCGCGCCGGCGCCCTCGTTCGGGACGGCAGCCGGCTCGCCGCGCTCGAGCCTCAAGCCCGCGCCGTCCGCGTGACCGTGGAACGCGGCGGGCGCGAGGAGTGCTATACCGCGCGGCTCGTCGTCGGCGCGGACGGCCTGCGATCGGCGGTGGCGCGGGCGGCGGCCGTCGCCGCCCCCGCGCGGCACGGACGGTATACCGTCGGCGCCTATCTCGCAGGCGTCGACGGTTCCGCCGGCGGGAATGGATCCGGCGGCGGCGGCCGGTGGGGCGAGATCCATCTCCGGCGCGACGGCTACTGCGGGGTCGCGCATCTTCCGGGCGGGCTGGCCAACGTCACGCTGGCCGTCCCGCGGCACGTGGTGCGCGCCTGGCGCGGTGATCTCGAGGCGGGCTATTGGGCGTGGCTGCGCGGATGTCCGGGGCTCCGCGACCGGCTCGCGCGCGCGGAAAGAACCGGTCCGCTGACGGCGGTCGGGCCCCTCGGCTATTACCGGCACCGCGCCGGCCGCGGCCGCGTGCTGCTCGTCGGCGACGCCGCGGCCCACCTCGATCCGATGACCGGACAGGGCGTATACCTCGCGCTGCGCGGCGCCGAGTTGTGCGCCGCGATCGCCGCGGACGCGCTCGAAGGCACCGGCGTCCCGCGGCTTCGAGCCTACGCGCTCGCGCGCGCGCGCGAATTCGGCCCGGTCTTCGCGGGGTCCCGCCTCGTGCAGGCGCTGGCCTTTCGTCCGGCGATCGTTCGCCGCACCGCGGTCCAACTGGCGCGGTATCCCGATCTCGGGAAACGGCTCATCGGCATGATCGGCAACACCGACGGCCTGGGCGCCGTGTTCCATCCGGCCGTCCTTCCGCGCCTCATGGGGTGGGCGTAGCGTGCACACGGAAACCGCGGTGCGGATTCGAGGCCCGGTCGACGCGATCTTCCGCTACGCCGCGCAGGTCGAGCACTGGCCGCGCATCCTTCCGCACTACCGCGGTGTCCGCGTCCTCGCCGTCGACGGCGCCGGCCGGCTCGTCGAGATGAGGGCGCGCCGCGGCTGGATTCCGATCTGGTGGTGGGCACGGCAGATCGTGCAGCCGCGGGAACGGCGCATCCGCTTCACGCATGTGCGCGGCGTGACGCGCGGCATGGAGGTGGAGTGGCGCTTCGAACCCGTGCCCGGCGGCGATGTGGCAGTCTCGATCGTGCACGATCTGGACCTTGGCTGGCCGATCGTCGGGCGCGCCGTCGCGCGGTCGATCATTGGACCGCTGTTCATCGAACCGACCGCGAGGGCCACGCTGGGCCACATCAAGCGGCTCGTGGAAACGAGCCCCCCGGAGACCGTTTCGTGACACGGTGGGGGGAAAAACGCGCCCGGACGGCGGGCTCGAGATCTCGAAGGTTGCACGCCAGACCGCGGGGGTGAATTGTGACGGATACGGGACGCCGCGTCGTCGTCACCGGAATCGGCGCGGTCACGCCGATCGGATGCGGCGCCGGGGGCCTCTACGACGGGCTCCGGCGCGAGCGTTCGGCGGTCGGACACATCACGCGGTTCGACGCGGCCGCGTTCAACAGCCGTGTGGCCGGCGAGGTCACGGACTTCGACCCCGCAGCCTTCATCGAGCCGAGGCGGCTCCGCCGCCTCGACCGCTACGCGCAGTTCGCGCTCGCGAGCGCCCGCATGGCGATCGACGACGCGGGGCTGCGTCTCGAGGACGAGAACCGCGATGCGATCGGGTGCTTCGTCGGCTCGGCCCTCGGCGGGGCCGCGTTCGCCGAAGAACAGCACGCCGTCTTCCTGAGCCAGGGCGTGCGCCGGATCCGGCCGACGCTGGCGCTGTCGGTGTTCTGCGGCGCCGCGTCCTGCAACGTCGCGATCGAACACGACCTCCGCGGCCCGTCCAGCGCCAACTCGGACAGCTGCTCGAGCGGCGCGATCGCGATCGGGCAGGCGTTCCGGACGGTCCGCGACGGCTACGCCGACGTGATGGTCGCCGGCGGTGTGGAGGCGCCGCTCGCGCCGCTGACGTTCGCCGCGTTCGACGTGATCCGGGCGATGTCGACCCACAACGACGAGCCGGCGCGCGCCTGCCGTCCGTTCGATCGGACGCGCGACGGGTTCGTAATGGCCGAGGGCGCGGCGCTGCTGGTGCTCGAGGAACGCGAGCACGCCCGCCGCCGGGGCGCCCGGATCTACGGCAGCGTCCTCGGCTTCGGCGCGACGAACGACGCCCACCACATGACGGCTCCGCTGCCGTCGGGGACCCAGGCCGCCCGCGCGATGCGGCTCGCCCTCGCCGAAGCCGGTGTCGCGGCGGAGGACATCGACTACGTCAACGCGCACGGCAGCGGCACCCCCCTCAACGACTCCACGGAGACGCTCGCGGTCAAGCAGGTCCTCGGAGATCACGCCTATCGGGTGCCCGTCAGCGCCACGAAGGCGATGCACGGGCACGCGCTCGGCGCCACCGGCGCGATCGAGGCGGCCAGCTGCTTCCTCAGCCTGCGGCACCGCTACGTTCCGCCCACGCTCAACCTCGAGGCGCCGGACGAGGCCTGCGATCTCGACTACGTGCGCGACCGCGGCCGGGAGATGCCGCTGCGCCACATTCTCAGCAACTCGTTCGGCTTCGGCGGCATCAACGCGGCGCTCGTCTTCGGGCTGGGGTAACGATCGGATCGAGGCAACCGCGGCCCACGCGGCGAATGCAACCCCAGGGGGGGTGATGCGATGAGGATGCTGTGGATCGGCGCCGCCCTTGCCGTCGCGGCGGGCCTCACAGGCGCTGCGCCCGTCTCGGCGCAGACGGCGTGTCAACAAATCCAGATTGCGACGACGCGGACGTCGAGCCCGATCTCGGCCACCCCGCTCGACGCCATCGCCTTTCCCGTTCAACTCTCCCCGGCCACGGCCACGGTCGTCCGGCAGATCCTCGTGTGTCCGCCGGGCGCCACGCCGCCGCCCGCGATCATGCCCGGTCCTTTCGTGATCGGTACGCCGGTCTTCGGCGTACCCGCGTTCGAGACGCCGATCTTCGGTCCCGCCTTCGGGATACCGGGGCATTATTCGAGCGCGCCGCCGCTCCCGGCGCCGGGCCCGGGCGCGCCGCCGCGGATGGTGGGCGCCGCGCCCGCGGACACCGTGCGCGCGCTCGCGACGCAGGCCGCGCGGTTCGACCGCACGGTCGTGACCGTCACCGGAACCGCGGCCGACGTCGCGCCGGCCGCGGACGCGCGGGGCGCGCCGATCACGACGTTCCGCCTGGAAGCCCAGGGCGCATCGGTGGGCGTGGTCGTGTGGGGGCGCGCAGTCGTGCGGGCGGGCGAAACCGTTCGCGTGAGCGGACCCTTCTACACCTCGACGCCGTTTGTCGGGGTGTCCGGCACTCCCTGGCACGACGTGATCGAAGCCGACCTCCTCGAGCGATAGGCCGTCCGATCGAGCCCCGCTAGCCCTTCGCCCGCTCGTCGATGACGCGGCGGAGCTTGCCGCCTTCGCTTCTCGGCAGGCTGCCCGGGGCCTGAAGCGTTATGCGCGCGGCGATGCCGATCACGCCGCGGAGGCGATCGGCGATCCGCCGCCGCAGGTCATCCGCGGCCGCCACGTCTCCCCGGGGCGCGGGCGGCTGCGCGGCGTCCGGCGCCACCTCCACCCGCACCTCGAGCGAGTCCAGCGTCCGTTCGCGCGCGACGACCAGCTGGTAGTTGGGCGAGAGCTCGTCGAACTGCATCACCACCGCTTCGATCTGCGACGGGAACACGTTGATGCCGCGGATGATGAGCATGTCGTCGGTGCGGCCGACGATGAGCGACATCCGGACGGAGGTGCGGCCGCAGACGCAGGGCGCGGGATCGAGGGAGGCGAGGTCGCCGGTGCGGTACCGGATCACCGGCAGCGCCTCCTTCGTGAGCGTCGTAAACACCAACTCCCCCACCTCGCCCGCGGCCACCGGTTCGCCGGTCCGCGGGTCGACCACCTCGACGAGGAAGTGGTCCTCGAAGACGTGGGAGCCGCGCTGCGCCTCGACGCACTCGTTGCTGACGCCGGGCCCGATCACTTCGCTGAGCCCGTAGATGTTCACGGCCTTCACCGGCAGCAGACGCTCGATCTGGCCGCGCATCGCCTCCGTCCACGGCTCCGCGCCGAGGACGGCCGAGCGGATCGTCAGGCTCCGCGGGTCGATGCCCCGGGCCGCGGCGGCCTCCCCCAGCGTGAGCATGTACGACGGCGTACAGGCGATCACGCGCGGCTTGAAGTCTTGTAAGAGCAGCAGCTGCCGCTCGGTGTTGCCGCCCGAGACCGGCACGACCGTGAGGCCCATCAGTTCGCCGCCGTAGTGCATGCCGAGCCCGCCGGTGAAGAGGCCGTACCCGTACGCGTTGTGAAATACGTCGCCCGGCCGCGCGCCGCTCGCCGCGAGGGACCGGGCGCACACGTCCGCCCACACGCCGAGATCGGCGCGCGTGTAGCCGACCACCGTGGGCTTCCCGGTCGTGCCCGACGACGCGTGCACGCGGACGACCTGGTCGAGCGGGACCGCGAACAGGCCGAACGGATAGTGATCCCGCAGATCCGCCTTCCGCGTGAACGGCAGCCGGCGAAGATCGTCGAGCGAGCGGACCTGGTCCGGACGGACGCCCGCGCGGTCGAACGCCTCGCGGTAGAACGGCACCTTCGCGTGAACGCGTGCCACGAGGTCCGCGAGACGCTGCCGCTGCAGGGCTTCGAGATCGGAGCGTGTCATCGTTTCCGCGGTGCGGTTCCAGATCATCCGGCTGCCTCCCTGATCTCGCCGCCGGGCGCGCCGGCGCGGTGTGGGAGCCCGAGCGCCGCCCCGAAGGTCGTGGCCGCGCCCGCAAACGCGGGCAGAAACGCCGCCGCCGGCAGGTGGGTGATGTCCCACGCGACGCCGCCCAACAGCGGCAGCAGAAACGAATAGCCGTAGCCGATGGCGAACATCCCCGCCGACACGTGGTGCACGTCGCGGGCCTCCGTGACGAGCGGTGGCAGCGCAAGCGACAGCACCAGCCCGAACGCGCAGCAGAAGCCGATCAACGCCGCGGCGACCACCCAGAACGCGGGCGGCGCGAGCAGAAACAAGGCGAGGCTCGCCGCGATCGCGACCGGGACCACGACCAGCGACGCGCGGCGCCCGACGATGGCACGGGCCGCCGCGAGTGCGACCACCGACGCGGGCAACTGCCCCGCGTTGAGCGCCGCGAGGCATGGGCCGATGAGGTCGACCCGTCCGGCGGTCCGCAGGTAATCCGGGATGAAGGCGTTGGTGGCGAAATACGCGACGCCGACTCCGCCGAGCACGAGCCCGAGCCGCCACGTCTCCGCGGCGCGCCAATCGGGCCACCAGCGCGCCTCGGGGCCCACCGCGGCATCGGGCAGCCGCTCCCGGAGGACCAACATGAGGATGGCCGTCACCAGCGGCACAGCGGACCACGCCGCCAGCGCGGCCGGCCAACTCCCGCGCATGAACGGTAAGACGAGCGGCAGGGTCAGGCCGGCGCTCAACGTCTCCCCGACGAGCAACCCGTTCACGTAGAGCGCGGTGGCAAAGCCGATGCGGTCCGGGCACCACCGGGCGACCAACGCTGGCACCGCCGGCTGCATCACCGCGATCCCGACGCCCATCACAAACGTCATCGCAAACAACATCGCGATCGACGGGCCGACGCCGCGCAGCGCCGACGAGAGCGCGACCACGACGAGGCCGGCAATCGCGGCGCGGCGCGCGCCGCCGCGCGCGATCAGGAGCGATCCCGGGACGGCCGCCGCGGCCAGCACCAGCACCGGGAGGCTCGTCAGCGCCCCCACCCCGGTCTCGCTCAACCCGAGGTCGCGGTGGATGAAGATGAGGACCGGCGGCAGGGCCAGCAGGGTCGCCCGCAGATCAACGCCCGCCAGCCACAGCACGGCCAGACGGGTGAACGTCGAGCGCTCCGGTTCTATGGACGTCACCAGGGGTCGGAGTAGCGCTCTTCCTTCCAGGGATCGCCGCGGATGTGGTACCCGTTCTGCTCCCAGAAGCCCGGGCGCTCGCCGCGCATGAATTCGAGCCCGCGAACCCACTTCGCGCTCTTCCAGAAATACAGGCGCGGCACCACGAGCCGGCAGGGTCCGCCGTGCTCGGGCGTGAGCGGGCGGCCGTCGTGGGTGAACGCGAACAGGACGTCGTCCTGCATCAGGTCGTCGAGCCGGAGGTTCGTTGTGTAGTCGCCGTACGAGTGCACCATCACGAACGCCGCGCCCTCGCGGGGCCGCGCGCGGGCGATCACCTCGGACGCGGGCACCCCCTCGAACACGTTGTCGAACCGCGACCAGGCGGTGACGCAGTGCACGTCGCAGCGAACGCTCTTTCGGGGCAGCGCGGTCCACTCATCCCACGTCCACCGCACGGGACTCTCGACCTCACCCTCCACGGCGAACGCCCACTTCGCGAGGTCGATGCGGGGAATGCCCCCATAGTAGAGCACCGGCCACTTTTCCGTGAGGGTCTGGCCGGGCGGCAGGCGGGGCGTCTCCATGCCGGGTTGTTCGGCTCGGAGGCGCGGCGCCCCTGGGATGCCGGCCGTGTGAAGAATCAAACCGGGACGCGAAAGAGGAACGGCGGGCAGGTCGCCCGCCGTTCCAGCGCGACAAACAGACGCGGCTTACGGCTTGGTGGGACGCGCGCCCTCAACCGGTGTGAGCGGCAGCACCGGCGGCCGTACGGCCGATCCGCTGTGCAGCAGCCACGGCGGCGACGCCTCGCCGATCGAGGCGAGCGTATCCGGCAGCAGGTAGGCGCCTTGCCCGTGGAGACCGGCCTGCAGATCGTGGATCAGGGCCGGCTGCTCCAGGAGCTGCGGGATCGACACCCGCCGCTCGATCGACAGCACCGCCGCGAGCCCGGCGGCCTGCCCCTCTTCCATCGTCGTCGGCACGACGCGGCACGAGGCCGCGGCCGCGTACGTCGCGGAGATCGAGCGGCTCGCCATCACGAGGTTCCCGATCCCGTACGGCACGAGCGAGCGGAACGGGATCGTATACACGAAGCGCTTCGGCGCGTACGGGTTGAACTCGCCGATCTTGTATGGATGGATGTCGATCGGGTAGCTCGCGACGCCGACGGCGTCCCAGAACACCCGGCTGTTCACGATGTCGTTGGCCGTCAGCGTGTAGAGCCCCCGGATGTGGCGCGTCTCGCGGATGTAGAGGTAGTCGGCGGTGCGCACCAGCGACGCCTTCGCGAAGCCCGGCGCCGTCTCGCGCAGGAAATCCATGAGCAGCGGCAGCTCCACTTTGGCGCGGCGCATGCCGTCCGCCACCGACGCCGGGTCGGTGCCGTCGACGCCGAACACCAGGAGCCCGTTGATCAGCACCGAGCGGTCGTTCTGCAGGCCGATGTTGAGGTCATAGATCGCCACGTTCGGCTGCGTCGGCTTGTACATCCGCATGATCGGGCCGTAGCCCCACACGTTGCCCTGGTAGAAACCGCCGCGGCGCATGTGCTGCTCGCGCGCGCCGCTCACGTAGGCGGTGACCTGGTGCCAGTTGACGTCCTTCACCTCGAACACCAGGGTCGCCGACATCATCGCGCGGTCGATGCCGGAATCCTCGCGGCCGATCGTAAACGGCGCACCGGCCATCGCGGCGACGTCGCCGTCGTCCGTCGCGTCGACCACGCGCTTCGCGCAGACCGTTTCCCGCGTCTGATGCGGGCCGTCGAAGACGACGCCGGTCACCCACGGACCGTTCATCAGCACCTCGACGGGTTTGCGGTGCAGCGTCAGCGTGATGAGAGGCTCGCGGCGGACCGCGTCCATGAAGACGCGCTTCGCGGTCTCGACGTCGAAGGTCATTCCGAGCTGCTTGTAGATTTCTGAAAAGACGCCGCGCGCAAGGTGCTCGCCGGTGAGACCGAAGTCCATGTCGAGCATGTTGAGCATGGCGCCGGTGAGATCACCGCCGAGGTAGGGCCGCGACTCGGTCATGTACACCGCGGTGCCCGTCCGCGCCGCGGCGAGGGCCGCGGCCACGCCCGACGGGGTTCCGCCGACCACGAGCACCGGCGTCCGGACGTCGCACGCTTCGGCGACCCGCGGCGCATTCGGCACACCGGCGGCCGCCCGGCCTGCCGGCCCAAGCGCCATGGGCAGCGCGAGGATCACCGCCAACACGGAGGCCGCCCCCACGCGGACTCCGCGCCGCGCCACCATCGAATTCCCCACGCTCATGCGTCCCCCCGACGCCACGGCGTACAGTGCGCCATAGCGACCCCTAACGGTACTAATACGCCATTATAGCAACGCCGGTTCGCTCCGCAATACCACGAGGACCCTAGACGGCGGGGCAGCCGGGCGGGCCCCGGACGCGCCGGGACGGGCGCCGGAGACGGCTGGGACCACGGCGTCTGTATGCTTCCTTGATACACGGATCCCTCCAGGCCGGCCGGGACGCCGGTCCGACCGAGGGCAGCACAGCCGCCGTCGGTCCAGGGTATTAGGAATATCCCCTGTCCGCGTGAATTGTGAAC
This sequence comes from bacterium, assembly GCA_035308905.1. NCBI lineage: Bacteria > bacterium. Next base: position 31,800 of record DATGFS010000061.1, read on the forward strand.
GTCGGTTCGCGACCGCTACCCGCCGGTGTGGGCGGCCTGCGCGGGCTTCGCCGCCGCCGGCCGGATGAAGATGCGGCAGAGCACGATGCTGAACTCGTACAGGAGGGCCATCGGCACCGCGACGAGCATCATCGTGACCGGGCTCCAGTCCGGGGTGCCGAAAACCGCGATCGCGGCGATGACCATGTAGGCGATGCGCCACTCCCGGCGCAGCGTCTGCGGGGTGACGAGCCCGAGCATCGCGAGCGAGAGGATGACGAGCGGCGTCTCGAACGTCCCGCCGACGATGAGGAGAAAGAACAGGACGTACGAGATGTAGGCGTTCGCCGTCAGCAGCACGTTGAACTGGCCGCCGGCCTGGGCGAGGAGCCAGCGGGTGCTGATCGGCAGGACGAAGACGTAGCCGAAGACGAGCCCGATCGCAAAGAGCACCCCCGCGAGCAGCGCGAGGGGGATGGTCCGGCGACGCTCGTTCTCGGTGAGGGCCGGCGAGATGAAGGCGTAGACCTGATACATGATCCACGGCATGCTGACGGCGAGGCCGAACAGAAACGCGATCTTCACCTTGACGAGAAACGGCTCCAGCACGGTCAGCGTCGTCAGCTTCATGTGCCCCGTGGGCCGCAGCAGCAGCGTGAGGAGCGGGTCCACGAAGATGAAGCCGGCAAGCGTCGCCACGAGCAGGCCGATGACGGAGCGGGTCAGCCGGACCCGCAGCTCCTCGAGATGCTCGATGAGCGTCATCGGCCGATCGCGCGGGGTGTCGGATCGCTCGTCCATCACGTCGGTCCTAGATTCGTCGCGGACGGCCGCGCTCATTCCGCGTCCCGCGCAAGCTGGGAGACGGTCACGAGCGTGTACCCGCGCCGCCGCAGCTCCACGACGATCGCCGGCAGCGCGCGAACGGTATTGAGCGTGCCGTTGTGCATCAGCACGATCGCGCCCGGCTCCGCGCGCGCCAGCACGCGCTCGACGAGGATGCGGAACGGCGGCAGCGACCAGTCGCCGGAGTTCGTCGTCCACATGGCCATCCCGAGGCCGAGCCGGCGGGCGTCCCCGGCGACGCCCGCGGTATAGTCCCCGCCGGGCGGCCGGAACCACTCCGCGGGCCGGCCGGCCGTGCGGCCGATCACCGCCGCGCCGGCGGCGATCTCACTACGGGCGACGGCGTCGCCAACCGTGACCATGTTCGGATGGTGGTAGGTGTGGTCGCCGACCTCGTGGCCGTCCGCCGTCATCGCCCGGACGAGGTACGGGTAGGCGCGGGCGTGCTCGCCGATCACGAAGAACGTCGCGTGCGCGCCGTACCGGCGCAGCACGGCGAGGAGGAGCGGCGTCGCCAGCGGGCTCGGCCCGTCGTCGAAGGTGAGCGCGATCTCGCGGCGCCGGGGGTTGCCGCGCCACAGCATGCCGTCACTCGCCGCGCCGAAGAGCAGCCCCTCGAGCTGCACCTTCGTGTCGACGATGCGCTGGAGGAGCGTACCCTGAAACCGCTCCGCCGACTCGTAGGTCCGATCACCCGGCAGCAGCACCGGCGCCCGCATGCCGGCCGACAGGTGCGGATCGTGCGGAACGGGCAGTCGCGGAACGAGCGCCCCCTCGAGCAGTTCGGGCGCAAACCACACGCTGCCCGCCGCGGAAAGCGCCTCGCGCGGGTCCCCGCCGGGCGTGGCCCCGAGCAGCCGCCCGGCATCGAGCGCGGCGGTCACCGTCACGTCGGTGCGGCGGCCGTCGAACCGGCCCGGCATTTGATAGTAGCCGCTCAGCGTGATCCGGTCCACGCGCGGATCGGCGCGCGCCGCCGCGGCCGCGAGCGCGCGCGCGGTCGCCGCCGCCTCGCGCACCATCGCCGCGGGCGTCGCCGCCCGGTCCATCCCGTAGACGAACCAGATCCACACCAGCCGCGAGAGCCGCCCGTCCGGCAGTTTGGTGACACCGTCGCTGGCAACCGTCACCTTCACGACGACCGGAGCGAGGCCTTGCTCGACGAAGGCCTGCCAGATGCGTGTCTCTTCGGGGTGGATGCCGGGACCGATCGGATGGGTGTCGTTCGTGATGTAGGGCGACACGGGAACGGGGGGCACATCCGGCCACGCCGGGGCCGGATGCACGGGCGGCTGAGTCGCCGCTTCGGCGATCGCGGGCGCGAGGAGCGCGCGCAGCCACCCGGCGGCGCGGCCCGCAACGGCCGCCCGGAGCGCGGACATCGTGGTCATGGCCGCCGGCCGCTCTGATTCCACAGCGGCCCGTCGCGGGTCGACCGGCAGCAGGTCGGACGATCCGGCCGGCGGTACCGACCGTCCGACGCGCAGGAGCTCGTTCGACGCGATGTCCCCGACAAGCGTCATCGAGATGCCGTTGGTGTTCCAGTGGACCACGGTGGCGACGCCCCGCGTCTGCACCGTGCCCTCGAAGGCGCCGATCTGCACGCGCTGCCCGCCGCCCGCGCCCACCTGCGCGCCGCGGCTCTCGAACAGGGTCATCGTCGCGACGCCGTCCGTGAAGGCGAACGTCGCCGTCGGCGTGCCGTGAATCATGGCGACGTTGGACCGCACAAACTGGTAGCCCGGCGGCAGGTAGGCCGGCAGCTGCGGGATGAAGCCGACCCGGCGGGAGATCTCCTCGATCGTCAGGGCGGCGGCCGGCGCCTGCTGGAGGCGGGTCTGGACCTGCGCCCCCGCGGGCGGCGACACGATGAAGAGGTCCGCCGCGAGCGTCGGGTTCAGCTGTACGCTGAGAAACGCCGAGGTCTCCCGCAGCGCTCCGGCCGGGCCGTAGCGCTCGAGCCGGAGGATCAGCCGCGTCTCCAGATCGATCCACAGCCGCAGGCGCGGCCGGCCGGGCAGGCGGCCCCGGATGTCGATGATCCGCGCGGGCCGGCCGGCGACACGCTCGGCGCCGGCAAACCGCACTTCGTAGTTCGCGGCGAGCTGCGGGAGAATTTGACGGATGAGCTCGTCCTCGTCGGTCTGGGGCGCCGGCCCCTCGACGTACCGGCCGCGTCCGGGCACGAACTCGATCTGTCGGCCGGCGTTGATCACCACCACGCGTTCCGGTTGATCGCCGGCGGCCAGATACTCCAGCCGTGTGCGGTCGGGCGCCTGATGGTAGATCCGTACCTCGGACGCGCGAACGGTTTGCGCCCAGACGGTGACGGTCTTGGTGCCGGTGTAACTCACGCCCCGCGGCGCGAGCGCGGCCTCGGTCAGCCAGCGGATCGGCTCCGGCTCGTCCGGCCCGGCGGGCGGCACGCCCGGCGCGCCCAGCGCGGCACCGTCCGGGACGATCGCGGCCAGCAGCGCACAGACCGCCAGGAGCACGATCCGGCGGCGGAGGCGAGGCGTCATGTTACCTCTGGACAGTCGACTCCGGAAGAGCCGTGTGGGCGATGACCGTTCGTGTCACGTCGTCGGTCAGGCGGTCGGACGACGTCATCAGATAGTTGCGCACGTACGCGTCCGGATCGAACAACGTCCCCCGCGGCGCAAAGAGTCCGGACACCCATCCCATCGGCAGCCCAATAATGACCAGTATCGTCGCGCCGGCCAGGGCAACCCGCAGCGGCCGTGTCACGGCCGGGCGTGTCACCGCCGCCCACACCGCGCGCCACGGCGACGGCCGGAACGCGGCTTCCTCCCGGGCGAGGCGCCAGTGAATCCGGTCCTCGAGTCCGGACGGCGCCACCGGATCCGGCAGCGCGCGCAGCAGTGAGCGCAGCGTCCGCAGCTCCTCGTAGGCGCGGCCGCACGTCCCGCAGACCTCGAGGTGCGCCTGCACCTGCTCCAGATCTGACGCCGGCAGGGCGCCGTCGAGGTACGCGGAGAGGTGATCGGCAACGTGCGTGTGGTTCACCGCTCCCCTCCCCTCAGGTAGGGACGCAGCGCGGAGCGCAGCGCCTCGCGCGCCCGGTGCAGGCGCGATCGAACGGTTCCGACCGGACAGGCGGCCACCGCCGCGATTTCATCATACGAAAGTCCCTCGATATCCGCAAGGACGACGACCGTCCGGAACTCCGGCGGCAGGCTCTCGAGCGCGGCCTGAATGGGGCCGTCGAGATCCCGCACCTCGGTGAGATGCTGCGGGTCCGTGTCCGAATCGCCGAGCCGCGCAAGCAGCGGATCGCCCTCCGGGGAGGTGGGCGCGTCGAAGGAGATCTCGGGCCGCCGGCCGCGCCGGCGGATCCAGTCGATGTGGGTGCGGTGCATGATCCGGTACACCCACCGGTCGAAGAACGTCCCCGGCTGATACCGGTCGAACGCCCGAAACGCCTCGGCCACCGCTTCCTGCATCAAATCTTCCGCGTCGTCGGCGTTGCCGGCCAGCCGATACGCCACCCGGTAGATGCTGCGGAAGTGGCGGTTCAGCAGTTCCTCAAATGCCGCCAGACGGTGCGCGCCGCTCTGACCGGCCTGCGCGCCGGCATCGATGACTCCACTCAGCGCCGATACGGCTTCCGTCACGTCGGGACCCCCGGCAGCGGTCTCTTTGTGAAGAGCGTTGCCGGACTCCCGGAAGTTCCCCTCAGGCACCCGCGCCTCCCGGGCGTCCCGGGGGTCCGCCCTGCCCGGCCGCGGCCTCGCGCGGCCGGCCCCCGGCCGCCGCAGTCTCCCGCACGTTGACCCGGTTCATCGCCGCCTCCAGGCCGTCGCTGACGACGGCCAGGGCGGCGTTGGCGGCGCGCTCGACGGCTTCGTCGATGACGGTGCGCTCCTCCGGCGTAAAGCGCTCGAGCACGAACGTCTCCGGGGCTACGCCGGCCGGTGGACGGCCGATGCCGACCCGAAGCCGCGGAAAGTCCTTGGTGCCGAGCTCCTCGATGATCGAGCGGACGCCGTTGTGGCCGCCCGCGCCGTTGCCGGGCTTGAGCCGCAGCCGGCCGAGGGGCAGGTCGAGGTCGTCGTAGACGATCAACACATTCTCCGGACGAACGCGCCGGCGCCGCGAGAGGTCGGCCACGGCCTGGCCGCTCACGTTCATGTAGGTTTCCGGAACGGCGAGCAGCACCGCGGCTCTCCCGAAGTGGGCGCGCGCGGTCCGCGCGAAGCCGTCATCGGCCAGCCGCACGCCGAGTTTGGCGGCGACGCGGTCCACCACGTCGCCGCCGACGTTGTGCCGCGTGCCCCGATACCGGCGGCCCGGATTGCCGAGTCCCACGATGGCGATCATCTCTCTACGTAGCATGAGGGGCGCGGCCCGATCCCACGCCCCTCATGCACCAAACCGCAGCCGCGCATCCCTGCTCGGACCGCGCTACTCCTTCTTGTCGGACTTGGCCGGCTTGGCCTCCGCCTTGGCGGGCTTGGCCTCGGCCTTGGGCGCCTTGGCTCCCTCTTCGGCCGGAGCCTCGCCCTCGGCCGGCGCACGCCCGACGACCTCGGGCTCCGCCGCCGCCTCGGCCTCCGCCGCGGGCGCCGCCTCTTCCTCGACCACCGGCGCCACCACCGCGGCGATCACTTCCTCGGGCGGCGTGAGGACCTCGATGCCCTCCGCCACCTTCAGGTCGCCGACGTGGATCGACGCGCCGACGCGCAGGCCGGTGACGTCCACGGTGAACCGGTCGGGAATCTGCGTCGGCAGACAGCGCACCTCGATCTCGCGGCGGACCTGTTCGAGCACGCCGCCGCCCGCAGTGACGCCCTCGGGCGTGCCGCTCAACACGACGGGCACGCTGACCTCGAGCGCTTCGGTCAAACTGATCAGGTGCAGGTCCACGTGCAGGATCTCGCGGCGAATGTGGTCGCGCTGGATCTCCTCGATCATCACCACTTCGGTCTGCGCGTCGCCGTCCTGCGCGATCCGCAGATCGATCAGGGCGTTCCGGCCCGCGGTGTGCAGCGCCGAGACCAGGTCCTTGCGGCCTAAGGACACCGCCCGGGGCGTCCGGCCGCGGCCGTAGAGCACCGCCGGCACGAGACCGTCACGGCGCGCGCGCTTGGCCGCGCTCTTCCCCGTGGCCGTGCGCTCGAGGGCGCTCAGGCTCACCCGTTCCATGAGACGTCGCCTCCAGTCCGTTCGTTACGACGGGACATTATAGCATCTGCGCAGGCAGCGCGACAACGTGCTGTACTGGTCCAGTAGATCCGACTACACCAGCCTCCAAATTCATCGCTGAGCCGCCTGCCATTGAGCGAGGTACTCGTTCGGAGTGAGGTAACCGAGCGCCTGGTGCGGCCGGACGTTGTTGTAGGTCTCCTCCCAGCGC
>DATGFS010000062.1 GCA_035308905.1 bacterium
CGCCGTCCGTCCTCCGACCGCTACCCGCGTGTCCCCCGTTCCCGGCCCCGTCCTCTGTGCCGCCCCCTCCTCTCCGGACGAGACCCGCTGCGGCCCCTGGCCGCGCGGACCGGGTGACAACTCAAGAGCCATGACTGAAAAACAAGATGAGACGGGATGACCGGGCGTCTCCCCACTGAATGGACCCTCGACAGGACCTCCACTGGGCCAACCCGGCCGTATCCGTACGGCCCTACGACGGCATTCCCGAATATCCTGCATAACTTCCCCGAAAAAGGCGCCGCGTGCGCGCGCCCGCGTTTAATGGCGCTCAATCGCGCTTAATCTGTCGCACGCTCGAGCCGCAGCGAGGCCACGGCGGCCGCGGCCTCGCGCGCCGCGAGGTGGGCCTCGTCCCATCGCACCGCGCGAAATCGAACGACATCCCCACGCCGTGCCTGCGCCACCAAGCGTAGATCCGCCCGCACGATGGCGGCGATCTTTGGATAGCCTCCGGCGGTCGGCCCGTCCGCCATGATCACGATGGCCTGGCCGCCCGACGGCACCTGGATCGCGCCCGGCATCAGGCCGTCGGACAGCAGTTCCGCGACCGACCGGTGCCCGAGCTGCGGGCCGTCCAGCCGGTAGCCGACCCGATCGGCGTGCACGCCCGGCGAGAACTGCTGCTCGAGCAGCGCCCCCACCGCCGCGTCCGTAAAATAGGATTCTTGCGGACCGAGGACGGCGCGCACCGTGCAGGCGCCGCCGACCGGCGGCCGCACCCGCGCCGGCAGGCGAAGCAGCGCCCCCGGCGCACGCCGTTCGCACGCGAGCAGATCGCCGTCCGCAAGACGCCGCCCACCGTATCCGCCGAGGTCTCCGCGCACGTAGGTCGCGCGGCTGCCGAGTGCCGGGGGCACGTCGATGCCGCCCGGGACGGCGACGTAGGCCCACTGCCCGGCCCGCGGCGCGCCGAACTCGAGCACATCGCCCTCGCGCAGCGGAATCGCGGTCCATCCCGGCACGGGCCGGCCGTTCACGGAGGGCGAGAGATCGGCCCCGGTGATTGCGACGGCGGTTCGCCTGGCCGCCACGAGACGGGGACCCGGGGCCGTGCACTCCAGCGCCGCCGCGCCCGGCGAATTCCCGAGCAGCAGGTTGGCGATCCGCAGCGACAGCGGATCCATCGCACCGCTCTGAGGCAGGCCGAAGCGCCGGTAGCCGGGTCGTCCGAAATCCTGCACGGTCGTCCACAGGCCGCCCCGCTCGACGACAAAATCCGGGGACGCCGGGACCGGTGGAGGGGCCGGGCTCTCGTCCGCCGGCGCGCGCAGATCGTACTCGCGCGCGCTGATCGCCACAAACCGCGCGCGGTCGCCCGCGTCGAGCAGAAACGGCGGCTCGCGCGTGGGATCGTAGATGCGCAGCGGCGTGCGGCCGAGGAGGCGCCACCCGCCGGGACTCGCCACCGGATAGACGCCGGTCTGCTGGCCCGCGAGGGCGACGGTGCGCTGGGGCACGTAGGTGCGCGGCGACCGGAGCCGGGGCACCCGGAGGGTTTCCGGCAGCGTGCCCATGTACGGGAAGCCCGGGCTGAACCCCAGCATGTAGACGCGATACTCCCGGCCTGTGTGCGCGGCGACGACCGCCTCTTCCGTGAGCCCGACTTCGGCCGCGAGCGACGCCAGATCCGGTCCGTGGACTCCGCCGTAGGCCGTCGGCAGCTCCACCACGCGCCCGGCCGGCAGCGACGACGGGTCGGCGCGGGGCACCGCGGCGAGGAGCGCCTCGCGGACGGCGCCCGCCGTCGTGCGCAGCGGGTCGAACACGACGAGCAGCGAGCGGTACGTGGGCAGCGTCTCCACCACGCCCGGCAGGTGCTCGGCGTCGACCACGCGCCGGAGCGCGAGCACCGCGGCGTTGGCGGCGTCGGAGATCTCGTCGCCGCCGAACTCGACGACGACGCCGCAGTCCCCGAGCGGCAGGAGGCGCGGCGTGGTGACCGGCACTTAGGCGACGGCGGGCGGTTCCGCCTTCGGATACGAGCCGAGCACCCGCAGCATCGAGGTATGGCGCCGGAGGTCGGCGAGCGCCGCGCGCATTGCGTCGTCGTCGACGTGGCCGTCTACGTCGAGGTAGAAGACGTACTCCCACGGGCGCTGCCGGCCCGGCCGGGATTCGATCTTGGCCACGTTGATGCCGCGGGTGGCGATCGCCCCGATCGCCTGGTAGAGCGTGCCGGGCCTGTTCTCGACGACGAACACGATCGAGGTCTTGCTGCGCTGCGCGCGGGGCGCGGGCCGGGGATCCAGCACGAGAAAGCGGGTGTAGTTGTTGGGATTGGTCTCGATGCCCTCGGCGAGCACGTGCAGACGGTAGATATCCGCGGCCCGCCGGGGGGCGATCGCCGCCGCCCCGGCGGGCCGCCGCTCCGCCACCATCTTCGCGCTGCCGGCCGTGTCGCCGTAGACCACCGGCTCGATCCCGTGCGTTCTCAAGAATGCGTCGCACTGCGCGAGCGCCTGCGGATGAGAGTACGCTCGCGTGATCTGCTCGAGCGCCAGGCCGGGCGGCGCCATGAGGTAATGCCGGACCCGCAGGTCGTACTCGCCGACGATGTACAGGTCGTGCCCGAGCAAGAGATCGTAGGTCTCGTTGATGCTGCCGGCCTGCGAATTCTCCACGGGCACGACGGCGCCGTCGGCGCGGTGCGACACGACCGCGTCGAACGTCTGCACCAGATCGGGACACGGCACGGGCTCGGCCTGCTCGCCGAAAACCCGGAAGACGGCCTCTTCGCTGTTAGCGCCCCGCTCGCCCTGAAAGGCGACGCGCACGACGACTCCCCCCTTCCGCCCCGCCTTCGTCCCAGGCGGCGACGAGCGTCCGGACCGAGCGCACCGCGCCGCCGCTCGTGTACACGCGCGGGACGCGGGAGGCGACGCGCACCAAGAGCTCCCACGCGATGGTCTGCGCGGCCGCGGCGACCTCTTCCACCGGAAGCGCCGGTCCCCACAGCTCGACGTCGTCCCCCCGCCGCACGACGAGATCGCCGGCGTCGACGGTGAGCTGATCCATGCTGATCCGCCCCGCGATCGGAACGCGGCGCCCGGCCAGCGCCACCGCGGCCGACCGCCAGGCCAGCCGGGGGTACCCGTCCGCGTAGCCGAGCGGCACGGTCGCGATCGTCGTCTCCCGGCCGGCCCGGTATTCGCGGCCGTAGCCTACCGCCGTCCCGGCCGAGACGCGCTTCACCTGGACGACCCGCGCGCAGAGGCGCATCGCCGGCCGTAGCGGCACGCGCGCGCCGAGATGCGCGGCGGGCGAGATGCCGTACGCGGCGATGCCGCAGCGCACGAGATCGAAATGCGCCTCCGGCAGCGCGATCGTCCCGGCGCTGTTGGCCGCGTGACAGAGGAGCCCGCTGAACCCGGCCTCGCGCAGCGACGCCACGACGCCCGAAAACGCCGCCGCCTGTTCCCGGGTCGGCGTCAGGTCGGGGTCGTCGGCGGCGGGGAAGTGGGTGTAGCATCCCTCGAGCGCGACCCCCGGAAGATCCGCGATCGCGCGGGCCAGCGCCGGCGCGTCCGCCGGCACACACCCGGCGCGGCCCATCCCCGTGTCGACCTTGAGATGCACGCGCGCCGCGCGGCCCGACGACGTCGCCGCCCTGCTCAGCGCCCGCGCCCCATCCAGATCCGCAACGCCCGCCGCGAGGTCCAGCGCAACGATGCGCACCGCCTCCTCGGGCATCGTGAGGTCGAGCAGCACCACCGGCTCGCGGAGCCGCGCGCGGCGAAGCTCCTCTCCTTCGTCCACCGTCGCGACGCCGAACCCCCACGCGCCCGCCGACGCGGCGGTCCGCGCCACCTCCACCGCGCCGTGCCCGTAGGCGTTCGCCTTCACCACCACCATGAGACGCGCCGGGGCGACGAGAATCCCGCGGAGCGCGCGGACGTTGTGCTGGATCGCGTCGAGGTCGATCTCCGCCCAGCCGGCCCGCAGCCCCTTATCGGACATCCGTGATGCCCTCGTCGACCGATCCGGCGCGCACCTGGCGAAGCGCGCGCGGCACGGCGTCGGCCACTTCGTGCGAGAGGAGACCGAGCTCGCCGGGGGCGGCGAGGTCGCCGGCCAGCCCGTGGAGGTAGGCGGCGCACACCGCCGCCTCCCACGGCGGCAGCCCCTGCGCAAGCAAGGCCGCCACGACGCCGGTCAGCACGTCCCCCGTTCCCCCCGTCGCCATCGCGCCGTTGCCGTTCGGCACGATGCCGACGCGGCCGTCCGGGGAGGCCACCACGGTGCGCGCGCCCTTCAACACCGTCACCGCGCGGACGGACGCGGCCGCGGCGCGCGCCGCCTCGACGCGGTCGCGCTGAATCTCGCCGATCGAGGACCCCATCAGCCGCGCGAGCTCGCCGGGATGCGGTGTGATCACGACCGGCCCGGAGGCCTCGCGCAGCGGCGCGATGTTCCCCGCCAGCGCGTTGAGCGCGTCGGCGTCCGCCACGATCGGGCCGCCGAGCGAGGGCAGCAGCCGGCGCACGACGGCGACCACCTCGGGATGCGTCGTGAGGCCGGGCCCCATCGCGACGACCGCGGGGCGCCGGCCGTCGACGGCCGAGACGGCCTCGCGGATCACGCCCTCGGCCGCCTCACTCAGCGTGCCGGCGCCGGTCTCCGGCAGCGGCAGCGCCATCGCCTCGGGCAGCGACGCGGTGGGCACCGTGACGAGCGACTCCGGCAGCGCCACGGTCACGAGGCCCGCCCCGCCGCGGATCGCGCCCCGAGCCGCAAGAACCGCGGCGCCGGTGAAGCCGCGGGCCCCCGCGACGACAAACACGTGGCCGTAGGTGCCTTTGTGGCCGTCGGCGCGGCGCCGGGGAAACGCCCGGTCCACCCACGCGGCGCGGATGAACTCCGAGCGGATCGGCGCCTCGTCGACGATCTCTTCGGGCAGCCCGATGTCCGCGACGAAGAGCCGGCCGGCGCAGGCCGCGGCCGGATACTGCACGAGCCCGAGTTTGGGGAGGCCCATCGTGACCGTCGCCGCCGCCTGGATCACCGGCCGCTCCGCGGCGCCCGTCGCCGCGTCGATGCCGGAGGGCACGTCGACCGCGAGGATCGGCGTGCCGGAACGATCGGCCGCCTCGATCAACTCGGCGGGGACCCCGCGGGCCGGTCCGTGGAAGCCGGTGCCGAAGAGCGCGTCGACGATGAGGTCGCAGCCGCGAAGCGCGGCGTCGATCTCGGCGGGGGACAGGCCCGTGGCCTCGATCACCGGGATGTGGCGTTCGCGAACGGACGGGAGATGCGCCGCGGGCCCGCCGCCGAGCTCGGCGGCGGGCCCGGCCAGCATCACCGTGACCCGCGCGTCTCCGGCGAGATCGCGCGCGGCGACGAGTCCGTCGCCGCCGTTGTTCCCCTTGCCGGCCAGCACCACCACGTGCCGGCCGCCCCGGCCTTCCAGCAGGCGCCGGGCCACGTCGGCCGTGCGCGCGCCGGCCCGCTCCATCAGCGCCGCGACCGTGACGCTGGCCGCCTCCAGCGCCCGCTGCTCGAGCGATGCCATTTCTGTGGGCGTCGGGAGCTTCATCGCCGGCCGCCCGCGAGGAACGGGAGCTCCGATGCGGTCACTCGGCGACGGCGTGCGCGACGGCGAGATCTCGAGTGTGCGAGATGGACACGAACCACGCCTGAACGCCGAGGTCGGCCGCGACCTGCGCGGCCCGGCCGGTGAGGCGGACGACGGGGCGGCCGAGCGGATCGCCTTCGATCTCGATCTCGCGCCAGGCCATGCGCCGCCACCCGAGGCCGAGGGCCTTCATCACCGCCTCTTTGGCCGCGAACCGGCCGGCCAGCCGTTCCGCCGAGGTCCGCGACGCGCCGGCATGCCGTCGCTCGCCCGCGGTGAAGACCCGCGAGAGAAAGCCGTCGCCCCAGCGCGCGGTGGCGCGCCGGATGCGGTCCACCTCGACGACGTCGACCCCGATGCCGCGAATCATCGCGTCGTCACCCGAACCGCGCCCGCGCGGTCAGGCCGGGCGTAGATCCGCCTCGTCGACGAGCATCACCGGGATGCCGTCCCGGATCGGGTAGCGGCGTCCGCACTTGCCGCAGACGAGCCGGTCGCCGTCCTGCGTCACCGGGGTCTTGCACACCGGGCATGCCAGGATGTCGAGAAGTTCCTTGTCGATCATCGGGCCGTCTCCTCCGGTATCAGAAACTCGCGCGGTCAATCACCCCTCCGGGCGAACCATTCGACGGTTCGGCGAAGCCCCTCCTCCAGCGGCACGCGGGCCTGCCAGCCGAGGGCCTCGCGAATCCGGCTCACGTCGAGGTAGATCCGGTGCACCTCGCCGGGGACCGCCGGGCCGTGGTCCGGCGCCGGCGCCGCACCCGTGAGCGCGCGAAGCCGCTCCGCGATCTCGTTGACGGAGGTGCCGCGTCCCGACCCCACGTGCAGCGGCTGCGGCAGCGTCCGCCCCAGGACCCGCAGATTCACGTCGGCCACGTCGGCGACATACACGAAATCGCGCACCTGCGCGCCGTCGCCGAAGATCACCGGCCGGCGGCCGCCGAGCATCGCCTCGGCGAAGATCGCGACGACCCCGGCCTCGGTCGCAGGATCCTGACGCGGCCCGTACACGTTGCCGTACCTGAGAACCGTCGTGTTGAGGCCGTGCGTCCGCCGATAGTATGCCATGTACTGCTCGCCGAGATACTTGTGCAGGCCGTACGGCGAGGCGGGCAGGATCGGATCGTCTTCGCGGACCGGGACGGCCTTCGGCTCGCCGTACAGCGCGCCGGCGGTCGACGAGAAGATGACCTGCCGGACCGCGTGGCGGACCGAGAGATCGAGCACCCGCAGCGTGCCGAGCACGTTCGTCGCCGCGTCGCCGACCGGATCCGCGAGGGACCGGCGGACGTTCGCCTGCGCGGCGTGGTGCGACACCACCTCGGGACGCTCCTCGTCGAACACCGCCCGCAGCGCTTCGCTCGCGACGTCGACGCGGTGGCAGCGGATGCCCGAGGGCGTGCGGTCCGCGCCGCTCACGACGTCCGCCACGGCGACGTGGTGCCCGGCGTTGCGATAGGCCTCCGCGACGTGGGAGCCGATGAACCCCGCCCCGCCGGTTACAAGTATTCTCACGCCGTCACTCGACCGTCACGCTCTTCGCCAGGTTGCGCGGCTGATCGACGTCGTTCCCGCGGAGGCGCGCCACGTGATAGGCGAACAGCTGCAGCGGGATCACGCTCAGCACCGGCGCCAGCAGCGGGTCGGTCGCCGGAATCTCGAGCAGCGTGTCGACGTGCGGCCGCACCGTCTCCGCCGTGGCCGCGGTGGCCACCCCCACGACCTCCGCGCCGCGGGCCCGCACCTGCTGGATGTTGCTGACGATCTTGTCGACGAGCGCCGGCTGCGTCGCGAGGGCGACGACCAGCACCCCCGGCACGACGAGCGCGAGCGTGCCGTGCTTGAGCTCGCCGCCGGCGAACGCCTCGGAGTGGATGTAGCTGATCTCCTTGAACTTGAGCGACCCTTCCATCGCGACCGGATAGTCGAAGCCCCGGCCGACGAAGAAGGCGTCTTCCACCGTGTGCAGCCGCTCCGCGAGGCGAATGATCTCCGGTTCGAGCCGCAGCACCGTCTGCGCCTGGGTCGGGAGCGCGCGCAGTCCCCGGATGAGCGACGAGACGGCCGGGGGCGCGAGGGTGCCGCGCGCCTGGCCCAACCCTCCCGCGAACATCGCGAGCGCCGCGAGCTGCGTGAGGTAGGCTTTGGTGGAGCAGACGGCGATCTCCGGCCCCGCCCGCGTGTACAGCACGTCGGAGGCCTCGCGCGCGAGCGTGCTGCCGACGACGTTGGCGACCGCGAGCGTCCGCGCGCCCCGCGCGCGCGCCTCGCGCGCCGCGGCGATCGTATCGGCGGTCTCCCCCGACTGGCTGATCGCCAGCGCGAGCGTCCGGGAGCCGACCAGCGGGTCGCGGTAGCGGAACTCGCTGGCCACGTCGGCTTCGGCCGGGACGCGCGCGAGCTGCTCGACGAGCAGGCGTCCGACCAGTCCGGCGTGGTAGGCCGTGCCGCAGGCGACGAGCCACACCTTGTCGATCTCGCGCGCCGCGTCCGGCGTGAGCTCGACGCCGTCGAGGACGATCTGCCGGTCGTCCGGCAGCCGCCCCATCAGGGTCTCCTGCAGGACGCGGGGCTGCTCGTGAATTTCTTTCAGCATGAAATGGGCGTAGCCGCCCTTCTCGGCGGCCGAGGCGTCCCACGTGATCCGCATCGGCTCGCGGGCCACGGGGCCGCCCCCGATCTTCGCCAGCCGCGCTTCGCCGCGCGTGATCACGGCGATTTCGCCGTCCTCGACGATCACGACGTCCCGCGCGTAGGGCAGCAGCGCAGTCACGTCGGACGCGAGCACCATCTCGCCCCGGCCGAGTCCGATCACCAGCGGACTGATCATCCGGACCGCGACGATCTTGTCCGGCTCGTCCGCGGCCAGCACCACGAGCGCGTACGCGCCGGTGGCCTGCGACACCGCCCGCTCCACCGCGGCGGGCAGACCGTTCGCCCCGCGCGAGCCGGGGTCGCCCTCGTAGGCCTCCTCGATCAGGTGCGCAAGGACTTCCGTGTCGGTGTCGGACCTGAAGGTGTGGCCGCGGGCGGCGAGCGCCGACCGCAGCTCGAGGAAATTCTCGATGATGCCGTTGTGAATGACGACGATCCGGCCGTGACAGTCCGCGTGCGGATGCGCGTTCTCGTCCGACGGGTGGCCGTGCGTCGCCCACCGGGTGTGGCCGATGCCGACGATCCCGTGCACCGGCGATCGCTCGATCAGGTCGGCCAGACGGCCGATCTTCCCGGCGGCCTTGCGAATCTCGATGCCGCCGCCGTTCAGGACGGCGAGGCCGGCGGAGTCATACCCCCGATATTCCAGCCGCCGCAACCCGTCGAGAAGCACCGGCACGGCCGGCCGCTCCCCGATGTAGCCCATAATGCCGCACATAGAGGCCTCCATGGTCCTGGACCGGCATGCGCCGGCGGCCGCGGGACGGCGTCCCGGCGAGGCGCGTCGGCGTCACGGTCGCGCGTGGATGAGTTCTGGCGGCGGCGGGCCATACCCGCGTATACCGGCGGTACCGGAACGGGGTGCCCCGTGTACCGCCCGCTGCCTGAGGTGTGCGTCCTGAACGCCTTTTGTCCCCGGAGTCGCCTCCGGGTTTTGGCGGCGTTCATGAGGTCCGGACCAGACCTAGGGTCACCCGCCGAATGGGAGCCGGCGGCAACTTCCCCGCCGCGACTCCGCTGCTCGAGATCCCCTACCTCGTCAACTCACCGCCCGGGCACAACCCCGGCCATCCGCGGCGAGTTCCGGCGCTTGATACAGCGTGGTCCCCCCGCACCTCCATCGCCGAAAGACATTGTAATACGTGTATTGTAATACGCGTACTGAGTTTGTTATGCCACGAGCGACTAATCTTCTCAAGAATTCGCGGGCCTGCGGACAAAGTCTTGCCCCCGCTTCATTGACGTATGTCTATTTCGCCATCTAAAATGGTGTCATATTACGCATCATGATTGGAGACACCCAGTTATGCCGAAGCGGAGAAAGGACACGGCCAGAACGACGGTCACTCTTCCCAAGGCACTGCTTGAAGCCGCGGATCGCGAGGTTCGTCGGGGCGCTGCGACAACACGTAACGCGCTGATCGCGCGCGCACTCCGGCATGAACTGGCGGCTGCGCGGAGGAAAGAGATCGACGCCGCGTACGCGCAACTTGCGGACGACGCCGAGGCGAAGGCCGAATCACTTCAGGTCGCCGAGGAGTTTTCGCAGGCTGATTGGGAGGCGCTCCGCGAGGGCGAGGCCGAGCCGTGAAACGCGGCGATGTCTACGATGCGCGTCTCGATCCTACCGAAGGGACGGAGCAGGCAGGCCGGCGGCCGGTGGTCATTGTCAGCCGCGATGCAATCACAATGCACATGCCGATCGTGATTGTCGTCCCCGTCACGACCTACCGGATGGACCGCCGGCTCTATCCCAGCCAGGTACTGCTTCGCGCACCGGAGGGTGGTCTGACGGCAGATTCGGTCGCCTTGGCGGAGCAGGTGAGAGCGCTGGCCAAGGGCCGCCTGCATCGCCACCGGGGCACTCTATCTCCGCAAGCGCTGCGGCAGATCGACCATGCGCTAAGTATCGCGCTCGATCTTCAAAACTAGCGCTACTGTCCATTGCGGGGCGCCGGCTTGGCCACGACCGTGCCGCCGAGACGTCCCGCCACGAGGTCCGCCAGTTCCCGCGCGAGCGACTCCGCCTCGCCGGCGTCTTCGCATTCGGTCATCACACGCACCAGCGGCTCCGTGCCCGAGGCGCGCACCAGCACGCGGCCGCGCCCGGCGAGGTGCCGTTCGGCGCGGGAGACCGCCGCGAGAATTTCGGGATCGTCCACCCACCGGTCGGGCGACGCGACGCGCACGTTCAGCAAGACTTGAGGGTAGCGGTGAAAGCGCGACGCGAGCTCGTCGAGGCCGCGGCCGGCCTCGAGCATCACGTTCGCGATCTGGACCGCCGTCAGCAGGCCGTCGCCCGTGGTGGCGTGATCGAGAAAGATGACGTGGCCGCTCTGCTCGCCCCCGAGCGTGATGCCGGTCTCGAGCATGCGCTCCAGCACGTACCGGTCGCCGACGCGCGCGCGCTCGATCCGGATGCCGGCGCCCCGCAGCACGACTTCGAGCCCGAGGTTGGTCATCACGGTCGCGACGATCGCGCGGCCGGGCAGCAGGCGCTGCCGGTCGCGGTGAAGCGCCGCGATTCCCATGATCGCGTCCCCGTCCACGACGCGGCCGTGCCGGTCCGCGGCGATGACGCGGTCGCCGTCGCCGTCGTGCGCGAAGCCGAGATCCGCCCCGGCGCGCACGACCGCTTCGGCCACCACCTCCGGGTGGGTGGAGCCGCAGCCGGCGTTGATGTTCGTGCCGTCCGGCTCGGCGTGAATCGGGATCACCGTCGCGCCGAGCGCCTCCCACAGCCGCGGCGCGATCGCGCTGGTGGCGCCGTTCGCGCAGTCGACCACGATCCGCCAGCCCGTAAAGCGCCCGCTCGCCAGCCCGCCGAGAAACGCCAGGTACTGCTCGGCCGCGTCGGGAACGTCGGTGATCCGACCGACCGCGGCGCCGGTCGGGCGGCTCAGCCCCGCGGCGCTCTCCACCAGGCGCTCGATCTCGTCCTCGACGGCGTCCGGCAGCTTGAAGCCGGTCGGCGCAAAGAATTTGATCCCGTTGTCCTCGACGGGGTTGTGCGACGCGGAGATGACAGCGCCCGCGTCCACGTTGAGCCGGCGGGCCAGCAGCGCCACCCCGGGCGTCGGCAGCACGCCGAGACGGATCGCGTCGGCCCCGGCCGAGCACAGCCCCGCGGCGAACTGCGCTTCGAGGAGGTCGCCGGAGATGCGCGGGTCCCGGCCGATCGCGATGCGCCCGCGGCGCTGCGGCGCCAGCACGTGCACCGCGGCGCGGGCCACGCGGTCCACGAGTTCGGTCGAGAGATCCGCGTTGGCGATGCCGCGGATTCCGTCCGTGCCGAAGAGGCGTCCCACCGTATGCGGCTCCGGCTCAGGACGGCGTCAGGATCACGAGCACCTGCGTTGGATGCAGGCTCAGCACCCGCACGCCCTGCGGCAGTTGGGCCCGCGGCGTGAACTGGTACCGGCCGGCCCCCTTGCCGCCGGCGTCGACGACGATGCGGATCGACTGCGGCGTGAGGCGCGCGACCACGTCCGTGGGCCCTTCGACCTGCACGTCGATCGACGACGGGACGACGCGGGGCCTGACGCCCGGACGAAGGCCGACGACCTGCACGGCGACGCCCCGGAGCGTCGTACTGAGCGACCCGCCGCCGAGCGTGACGGAGACGGTGACGCGCGAGACCGACGAGGTGACCCCCGCCGGAATCTGCAGTCCGACCTGCTGCCGGAGGTCGCCTCGCGCCCGGCGCAGGTCGATCGGCGCCGTCGGCACCGCGGAGACGCTCTGCAGCGCGAGCCCGGGGCCCTGCAGGGTGACCGTCGCCGGATCCGTCGAGATACCGGTGACGGCCAGCGGCGGCGGCGGCGTGCCCACGATCGCCGGCACCACGGGCACGACCTTGGCAATCGCGCCTTCCCGCACCGTCAGCTCCGCGGCCACCAACTGCGGATCGATGCTCGGGCCCCGGACCTCCAGCCCGCTCGCATCCACGAGACGGACCTGCAGCGAGGTCGCCACCTGCTGGCGTAGGTTGGTGGTGTCGACCGTCACAATGGCGTGGCGGATCTCTTCGATCTGACTCGCCGCCCCCGTGACGGTGACGTACGCCGGCGTCACGTGCGGGGTCCCGAGCGTCACGCCCTGCGGCAGGCTGCCGATGAGGCTGATCTCGACGGGAAAGCGCCGCGACTGGACGGCGTCGAGCACGACCAGGACTTCCTGCGGCGTCTGCGCGACGGCATGCACCTCCGGCGGGGCGGCGACGACCACCGGCACGCGGTGCTCGCCGGGGCGAAGGCCGCTCAGGTCAACCGACGCGTCGAGCACCGCCGGCGACAGCAGCGCCACCCCCGACCGGGGGCCGGAGACACGCACCTGCACGCGCGACGGCGGCGCCTGCACCAGCACCTCGTTGGGGCTCAGGCCGCGGACGTGCAGCTCGACGTTTATCGTCCGCTCCACCAGCGGGTTCTGGGCGGTCGCAACGTACAGCCAGGCGATGCTCGCCACGGCGACCGACAGGATCGCGTAGAGCAGGCGCTCGCGCGGGTTCACGTCTCCCGTCTCCGCCACAGCGGCATGCGCAGCGACGGCACCCGCACGGCCGGGACGCCCGGCACGTGCAGACCACGTCCCGCGACCGCCGGAAGCCCCACGAGCACGAGGAGACGCGCCTTCAACTCCTCCTCCGTGAGACCCCGGTCGAGCCGGCCTTCCACGGCGAGCGAGATCGTGCCGGTCTCCTCCGACACCACCACGGCGACGGCATCGGTGACCTCTGTCAGGCCGATCGCGGCGCGGTGGCGGGTCCCGAGCGGGCGGATCAGCCCGGGCCGTTCGGTGAGCGGCAGGAGGCAACCCGCGGCGGCGAGCCGGTTGCCGCGGATGATGACGGCGCCGTCGTGCAGCGGCGTGTTCGGAAAGAACACGCTGATCAGCAGCTGCACGGTCACGAGGGCGTCGACGCGGATGCCCGTCTCGATGAAGTCCTCGAGGCCGGTGCGGCGCTCGATCACGATCAGCGCGCCGATCTTGCGGGTGCCGAGGATGCGGGCGGCGCGGGCGGCGTCGTTGACGAGGCGGATCGCCGCCTCCCGATCGAGACCGTGCGGGGTGAAGCCGACCAGCAGCACACTCCCCCGGCCCAGCTGCTCGAGCATCCGCCGCAGTTCCGGTTGGAAGAGGACGAGGAGCGCGATCGGCACGACCAGGCCGACGTAACTCAGCACCCACTGCAGCGTGTAGAGCCCGAGCCAGCGGCTGACGATGTACGCGAGAAAGAGCAGGCCGAGCCCCGTGACGAGCTGCACCGCGCGCGTGCCGCGGATGAGCATGAGGATCTGGTAGACAACAAACGCGACGACGAGGATGTCGAGCAGATCCCAGATTCTAAACGGGAACGGCCACGCCACGCGCCACCTCGAGTCCCCTGGCGAGGACGGCCTCGCGGAATGCGCGAGTCCGCCGGTGCGCCGGCGTCCACGCCGGCACGCCTTTACAAGATTGCTGCGAGAAGGGCCTTCTGCGAATGGAGGCGGTTCTCCGCCTCGTCGAACGCGACGCAGCGCGGCCCGTCCATGATCTCGTCCGTGATCTCCTCGCCGCGGTGGGCCGGCAGACAGTGGGAGACCACCGCGTCCTTCGGGGCCCGGGCCAGCAGCGCCGCATTGACCTGGTAGGGACCGAACGCTCGACGCCGGGCGACCGCCTCCTGCTCCTGGCCCATGCTCGTCCAGACGTCGGTCAGGATAAGGTCCGCGGCCGACACGGCCCGCACGGGATCGTCGGTGAGCTCGATCGTCCCGTGGCTCTGCGCGGCGTCCGCCCGGGCCCGCGCGATGCTGTCGCCGTCGAGGCCGAAGGCCTGCGGCGCACAGATGGTCAGCGACAGGCCGAGCTTGCCGGTGGCGAACGCGAGCGAGCGCAGAACGTTGTTGCCGTCGCCGATCCAGACGATCCGGACGTCGTTGAGCCGCCCCCACCGCTCGCGAATCGTGAGCAGGGTCGCGAGCGTCTGGCAGGGATGCTCCCAATCCGACAGCGCGTTCACGACCGGGACGCGCGCGCCGCGGGCGAGCTCGAGGATCGTCTCGTGCGAGAACGTCCGGGCGGCAATGCCGTCCACCCAGCGCTCGAGGTTCTTGGCCACGTCGAGCGGGGACTCGCGGCTGCCCATCTCGATGTCCCGCGGGCTGAGGTAGACGGCATGGCCGCCCAGTTGCAGCATGCCCGTCTGGAACGTCACGTGGGTGCGCAGCGACGGCTTTTCGAACACCAGCGCCAGCACCTTGCCGGCAAGCAGCGGCGGCCGCTCCCCGGCCTTGGCTCGGGTCTTCATCTCCAGGGCCGCGTCGATGAGCGTCCGGATCTCTTCCGCGGTCAGATCGAGCACCGCCGTGTAGTCGCGTCCGCGCAGGTCCATAGTCTTATGATGCTTCGCGCCCGGCCGTCCGGCCCCTCGTCGGCGCGACGCCATGATCCCCCGTCCCCGGGCCTGGGGGGGGCGGACGCCGAGACTCAGAGGATCCGCCGGGCTCCCAGGTAGCGCGTCATGTAGTACGGGGCGTCGAGCCGGTCGATGACGACCCGCTGCGCGCTGGCCGCCGGGTGGACGAACTGGCCGTCGCCGATGTAGATGCCGACGTGCGACGCGCCGCTGCCGTCGGTGTTGAAGAACACGAGATCGCCCGCGGCGAGGTCGGCGCGGTCGACGGCCGCGCCGGCCGTCCACTGGTCGTACGACGTGCGCGGAAGGTTCGCGACATACGGCGAGTAGACGAGATAGACGAGCCCGGAGCAGTCCACACCGGACGGCGTCGTTCCGCCCCAGACGTACGGCGTGCCGAGGTATCCCAAGGCCGACGCGCGAACGTGCGCGAGCAGCGCCGTCCTGGCCGGGGAGACGGGGTGGAACGCGGGTTCGAGGGGCGACGCGGGGCCGGCCGGGGCCGCGGGGGCAGCCGGCGCTGCCGGGTCAGGCGGCGCCGTGTCGACGGACGGGATCGGCGCCGGTGCGGCGGTCGAGGGCGCCGGCCTCACGAGAGCCGGCGGCGCGGTTGCCACCGGGGCCGCCGGCGCGGACGCCGGGAACCGGATGATCTGTCCTACGAGAATAGCCGGCGACGTCAACCCATTGGCTTCCTGAAGCGCGTCGACCATGGTCCCGTGGATCAGCGCGAGATGGTAGAGCGTGTCTCCCGGCCGCACGATGTACGATTCGCCCGCGGCGGCCGGCGTCGCAAGCTGCACCCGACCGGCCGGACCCAGCCTCGAGGGGGCGGGCGCGCGCATTTGCACCGGCACGAGGGCGGGCCGGGACGCAGCCGACGGCGGGACCGGCGGTTCCGCGGCGGCCCCCGGCACGTCGGGAATCACCAGCACGTCGCCGGCGCGAATCCGCGAAGGATCGTGAATACCGTTCACCTGCGCGAGGATGGATAACGGGACCCGGAACCGCCGGGCGATGCTGAAGAGGGTGTCGTGCGGCGCCACCACATAGCGGCCCGCCGCCGCGGCCGGTCCGGCCGCGGTTAGCGCGAGCACCAACGCTGCGACGATCGCTGCGACGACGTGCACGCTCCGCCTCCTGAGCGTTCCACCCGGGCGACGATTGATATGCCCGCGCGAAGCGCTTTTCAGACTGGAGGTGCGATGCGACGACCCCTAGTGCGACGCGTGCCGTGCCGGTACCGAGACAGACGCAGCGCCGGACGGTGACGTCGCGGCTTTGATTACATCGTGGCCGGCCGCGGGTCGGCCGGCACTACGGCAGAGCGTTAGCGCTTGGAGTACTGGAAGCCCTTCCGGGCCCGCTTGTGACCGTACTTCTTCCGTTCCTTCTTCCGCGGATCGCGCGTGAGAAGCCCGGCCTTCCGCATCGGCGACCGCAGCTCGGGGTCGATCGCGACGAGCGCCCGGGCGATGCCGAGCCGGATCGCGCCGGCCTGCCCTACGACGCCGCCGCCGACCACGCTGACGAGCACGTCGAAGCGCCCTTCCGCGTTCGCCACGGCCAGCGGCTGCCGCACGACGGTCAGGAGCGGCCCTTTCGGCAGATGCTGCTCGACGGGCCGGTTGTTGACGGTGATCGTGCCGGTCCCGGGCACGAGACGCACCCGCGCCTGCGACGTTTTGCGTCCCCCGGACGCCACGACGCTTGGGCTGTTCTGACTCATCACATGTCACGTCCCTTCGTGGTGCGTCCGGCCAGCACGAGCGGCAGCGGCTGCTGCGCCGCGTGCCGATGAGCGCCGCCGCGGTAGATGCGGAGCTTGCGCAGGCACTCGCGCCCCAGCGGGTTCTTCGGCAGCATGCCGCGAACCGCTTCGCGGATCACGTACTCGGGGCGCCGCGCCATCATCTTGCCGGCCGGCGTCGCGCGGAGACCGCCCGGGTAGCCGGAATGCCGATAGTAGATCTTTTGCTCGGCCTTGCGGCCGGTCAGCCGGATCTTATCGGCGTTCACGACGATCACGTAGTCGCCGGTCACCGACGGCGCGTAGGTCGGCCGGTTCTTGCCCTTCAGCACGGCCGCGATTTGGCTCGCCAAGCGGCCGAGCACCTGGTCTTTGGCATCGACCAGGAACCACCGCTTCGGGATGCCGAACACCACCACCTCAGTGCGCATTCAACGCCTCCTCGAACAACGCGAGAATTGATTATAGAAGGTGCGGGGATGACCCGTCAACCTATTGTACTGGTCCAGTAGATCCGACTACACCAGCCTCCAAATTCATCGCTGAGCCGCCTGCCATTGAGCGAGGTACTCGTTCGGAGTGAGGTAACCGAGCGCCTGGTGCGGCCGGACGTTGTTGTAGGTCTCCTCCCAGCGC
>DATGFS010000063.1 GCA_035308905.1 bacterium
TGGTAATTGTATGGCTGCTGTTGCTGGTACTGCTGCGGCCGTTGGTAATTGTACGGCTGCTGTTGCTGGTACTGCTGCGGCCGTTGGTAATTGTACGGCTGCTGTTGCTGGTATTGCTGCGGCCGTTGGTAATTGTACGGCTGCTGTTGCTGGTATTGCTGCGGCCGCTGGTAATTGTACGGCTGCTGCTGCTGGTATTGCTGCGGCCCGCGATAGTTGTCGTTCGGCCGCGGCGGCACCGGCGTGTAGTTCAGCCGCGGATACTGCTGATACTGTCCCGGCTGTGTGGTGTACGGTTGCTGATACTGAGCCGGCCGGGGATCGTTCACCGGCCGCTGATAGGGCGCGCCGTCCGTCCGGTGGAACACGACGGAGCCGCGCGTGTCGCCGTAGTGCACCGGCGCGTCGCCGCGATACGGGCCGGAGTACGCGCGGTACTCGGGCCGATAGTAGTACGAACGGTATGGGCCGTAATACGGGTACCGCTCAAAGCGTCCATCACGGTCGCGAACCACGAGGAATTCGAGCCCGCTGAAGACCGTGACGCCCAATACTATGCCCGCGAGCGGCGCGGCGGCAAAGACGACGGGGCACACGGCGGGGTACGGGCCGGCATACACCCGGTACTCGGGCCGGTAGTAGTAGCGGTAGTACTCGCCGTAGTACGGATAGCGCCAGTAATGGCCTCCGCTGTCGCGGACGAGGAGATAGATCAGCCCGGCGAGCGCGATCGTTCCAAGGACGACGCCGATGAGTGGAAGCGGAGACACGGCCTCCTGTTGAACCGGGAGCACTGCCGGTGCCACGCCTGCCTGCGTGGTCGTATCGATGCGGGTCGCGACGAACTCGTTGCCGCTCGGGACCAGCCAAACGGTCGCCTGACTGCCGACGTACTGCTGCAGGTCACAAAGCGAGATGGCTTGGGAATCGACTAGGACCGAGGTGTTTGGAGCCACCGCGATCGTATTGACACTGTCAGGAGTGGCGACGACGACCGTCCCTTGCTGACAGTCGACCGCCTGGATGGTGCCCTGGACCTGCACGGTGGACTGCGCGCTTCCCACGCCGGCAAGCCCAAGCAGCGGTACCAGCACCCCAAGTACGAGTGCGACCCACTTCCGCATCCGTTCCTCCGATCCGAGTCGCGATGCGCGCTTTCCCGGCGGGGCGCGATCCCGCCCGATCGGTCGGACCCGCGTTGAGGCAGCGCCCCCGCGCTCCGTTATGTCTGAAGCATATCGGGCGCCGTTGAATAAGTGATGAATAAATCATGAAATTGAGGGTGGAGCGGCGGCGGAAAAAGAGGAGGCCGTCCGAGCGGGGCGATCGCGTCGAGAAGGGGTGGTACTGACCGGGCGCCCGGCAGTTTGACCGGCCGCGAGTGCTGGTTCGGGTGGTGCCGCGGCCGCTTGTTGTCGGGTCTGTTTGCCGGGAAGGGGGTCCAGCTGGTACAACCGGGCGCCCGGCAGTTCTTGACCACA
This sequence comes from bacterium, assembly GCA_035308905.1. Taxonomy (NCBI): domain Bacteria; species bacterium. The sequence goes on from DATGFS010000063.1 coordinate 1,482, forward strand.
CGCGAATGAAAACTGAGGTGAGCGTAGCACCCATGCATGAAGAAGCCGTGAAGATCTCATGGAGAAAATCCCCTTGCCGGCAGGCACATGCCGGGACGGCATGACTCGGACGCGGTGAGATGTCCCCGCGTCATGCCGCCAATGAGATGATGTTCGCCGGCGCCTAGCGCCGCGGCGGCGCGCTTGTGCAGGAAGCCCCGGCCTGTTGCGGAATCAGACAGCCTCATGGCGACCCTGGTCGTCCAAGCTCTGAACACGGCGGTGTACACCGCCGTGCTTTTCCTGATCGCCGGCGGACTGAGCCTCGTGTATGGGGTCATGCGGGTCGTGAACTTGGCCCACGGCAACCTCTACATGCTCGGCGCCTTCGTAATGGCATGGGCGGTGGGCGGCGCGGCCACCGGGGTCGTGCCCCCGCTGCTGCTCCTCCTGCTGCCGGTCGCCGGTGTGACCGTCGGGCTGGTGGGCGCCGTGATCGAACCCACGCTGCTGCGCCCGCTCTACAACCGGGCCGAAGAATATCAGCTGCTGCTGACCTTCGGACTGCTGCTCATTCTCGAAGACGCGATCAAGTTCGTGTTCGGGCCGACGCCGTTGTCGGCCAGCACGTTGTGGTCGGCCTTCGGACCCATCTCGGTGCTCGGCTCCGACTACCCCGCCTACAACCTGCTCGTCATCACCGTCGGAGGGGTGAGCGCCGTCCTGCTCTGGGCGTTCGTGTACCGGACGAGGTTCGGCGTGATGCTGCGGGCGACGTCGCAGAACCGGAAGATGGCGGTCTCGCTCGGCATCAACGTCCGGGCCCTCTACGTGCTCGCGTTCTCGATTGGGTGCCTCATGGCCGGGATCGCCGGCGCGGTGATCGTCCCCGTGCAGGGCGCCGTACTCGGCATGGGCGTGGACGCGCTCGTCCTCTCGTTCGTCGTCGTCGTCATCGGCGGGCTGGGGAGCCTCGAAGGCGCGCTGGCCGGAGCTTTCATCGTGGCGGTCGTGCGTACGCTGGCGATCACGTTTTTCCCGGAGCTCGAACTCGCGGTCCTGTACCTGATGGCGGCCGCCGTGCTGGTCACGCGGCCCGCGGGGCTGTTCAGCCGGTCGTCCTCGTGAACGACACCGCCGTCACGGCCGCGCGCCCCGCGAAGCCGGTCCCCGCCGGCGCCTATCTGGCGCCGCTCGCCGTGCTGCTGCTCATCATCCCGTACGTCGCGCCGGCCTACCAAACGATCCTGCTCTCGTACGGGCTGGCGTTCGCGATCGCGGCCCTCGCCCTCAACCTGCTGCTCGGGTACACGGGCCTCTTGTCGTTCGGGCACGCGGCGTTTTTCGGCGCCGGTGCGTACGCGGCCGGGTTCATGGGCAAGTACTGGAACATCGGCTCGATGGAAGTGTTTCTCGCCGCGGGGGCGCTGTCGGGCGTCGTCATCGCCGCGCTGTTCGGCATCGTGTGCGTGCGCTACACGAAGATCTTCTTCTCGATCCTGGTGCTCGCGCTCTCACAGGTGCTGTGGAGCCTGGCCTTCAAGCTGTTTTGGGTGACCGGCGGAACCGACGGCCTGCGCGTCCCGACGCCCACCCTGCTCGGCGGCCTCCTGGGGACGCCGGCCGACAAAGTGGCGTTCCTCTCGCACCAGTACTACTACTACACGCTCGGCGTATTCGCGATCTGCGCCGGCCTGATGTGGCTGATCCTGCACTCGCCGTTCGGCCAAGCCCTCCAGGCGATCCGGGACAACGAGGTCCGCGCCGAGTTCATCGGCATCCGCGTCCGCCGGTACCGCTGGATCGCGTTCGTCCTGTCCGGCATGTTCGCCGCGGTCGCCGGCACGCTGTGGGCGCCGCTCAACGGCCTCGCCACGCCGGAGGCGCTCTACTGGCCGTTCTCCGGGGAGATCGTCTTCATGGCCGTGCTCGGCGGCTTCCGGACGTTCTCGGGCCCGATCATCGGCGCGGTGGTGTTCAATTACCTTAAGGCGTACGCGGTCGGCCGCACGGAGTACTGGCAGCTGCTGCTCGGAGTCGTGCTGGTGATCCTCGTCATGGCGATGCCCGAAGGCATCATGGGCGCCCTCGGGCGGATCGGCCGCCGCGTCCGCGGGGAGAGCTGACATGGCGCAGCTGCTCGCCGCGCAGGGGCTTCGGAAGTCGTTCGGGGACAACCATGCCGTCGACGGCGTCGACTTCTTCGTCGAGCAGGACCGTCTCGTCGCCATCGTGGGCTCGAACGGCGCCGGCAAGACCACGCTTGTGAACCTGATCACCGGCCTGCTGGCGCCGGACGAAGGGACGATCGTCTTCGCCGGGCGCGACGTCACGACGCTGCCGGTCTTCGGCCGCATCAAGGCGGGAATCGCGCGCAGCTTCCAGCTGGTCAACCTGTTCGACCTCATGACGGTGCTCGACAACGTGCGGCTGGCCGTCTTCACGCGCGAGAACAAGACACACCAGGCGCTGCGCCTCGCCGACCGCGACCGGGAGTCCGAGGACGAGGCCCGCGGGGTCCTCGCCGACTTCGGCCTGGGGGACAAATGGAACGTCGCGGCCGGGGGGCTCGCGCAGGGAGAGCGGAAGCTGCTCGACGTCGCGCTGGCCTACGCGCTCCGGCCGAAGCTGATCCTCCTTGACGAGCCGACGAGCGGCGTGGGCACGCGCGAGAAGAGCCAGATTATGGACCGCATCGAGTCGGTCGTGCGGTCGCGCGGCCTCAGCGCGGTCATCGTGGAACACGACATGGACATCGTCTTCAAGTACTCGGACACGATGGTCATGATGCACGAGGGCCGCGTGCTGGCCGCCGGCGCGCCGGAGGAGGTCGTGCGCGACGAGCGCGTGGCCGCGATGCTCGGGAGGACCGCGGCGCGATGACCGAGCCCGGGACCGTGCTCGCGCTGCACGACGTCAACACCTACCGGGGCCAGGCCCACGTGCTCCGCAACGTGTCGCTCGCCGTGCACAGCGGCGAAACCGTGTGTCTGGTCGGCCGGAACGGCGCCGGCAAGACCACCACGATGGAAAGCCTGATGGGTCTCCTGCCCCTGCGCTCGGGTTCGGTGACGTACCACGGGCGGGAGATCACGGGGACCGCGCCGCACGTCCGGGCGCGGCTCGGCATCGGCTACGCGCCCGACGACTGCGGGATCTTTCCGGATCTGACGGTGGCGGAGCATCTGCGCATCGGGGCGTGGCTGGCCGGCACCGAACGCGCCAAGGACGGCGGCCGCGCGCGGCACAGCGACGCGATCGACGAGCTGTTTCCGGAGCTGCGGCGGCTCGCGCCGCGCAAGGGGCTGCACCTGAGCGGCGGCGAGAAGAAGATGGTCGCGATCGCCCGCTCCATGTCGCTGCTGCCGTCCGTGCTGCTCCTCGACGAGGCGTTCGAGGGCCTCGCGCCGGTCGTCGTGAACCGGTTCGCCGACGCCGTCCGCAAGATTCAAGACATGGGCATCTCGATGCTGATCGCCGAGTCGAACGTCGTGAGCGCCGCCAAAGTCGCCGACCGGCTGTACGTCATCGACCGCGGCGAGATCGTCTTCCAAGGCACGCCGGCCGACGTCTTTGCGAACGAGTCCGTCATGCAGATGATCCGCGGGTAGGGGAGCCCATGAAGGGAATCGCACGCGGCATCTTCGGCGTCTTCGCGACGATCTGGCGGGCGATCCGGGCGAGGCCGCTCGTCTTCGCCGGCGTCGCGCTGGCGGTCGTGGCCCTCGACATTTTCCTGCCCGTCATCGTGCTGTCGGTGTTCCGCAAGCCGTACGACTACTTCACGTTCAACCCCTGGCTCAAGCACGCGCCGGCGTGGGCGTTGTCACCGACCGTAACCCTCGCGCGCAAGATCGAGTTCCTCTCGAACGTGGCCATCTTCTGGTTCATCGCCAACAGCCCATACGACGAGCCGGCCTGGGGGTTCTCCGCGGGCATCCCCGACATCACCCGCTGGCTCTACATGGGCGCCGTGTTCGGGGCGTACTTCGCGCTGTGGTTCTACGCGCGGGCGCGGCGGACCGCCGGCCGGTGGGCGGCCTCGGGCGGCGGGCGCGGTGGGGCCGCCAGCGCCATTCTGAGCACGCTCGGTCTCTTCACGTCGCCGTGCGGGGTCACCGGATGCGGCGCTCCGATCCTTCCCGTCCTCGCGCTCGCCCTGCAGGGCCTGACGAGCGGCACGCTCACGCTGCTCGCGACCATCTCGCACATCGCCAGCGTGGCTGTGCTCTACGGGGCCACGCTCGCCGTGCTCGTGCTGGCGTGGCTGATCAACCGGGCCGAAACGGCGGGGCCGGCCGCGTCACGAACCGTGGACCGGGGACACACCGGGACCGCGCCCGCCTAGCCGGCAGACCCGCACAGCACCACATCCCGCCGCCGGGCGTTGCAGCGTCCGCGGCGCTTCCGTGACAGTTTTCCGCATGAAGGAACCTCCCCACGGGCGGCTAATGTACGCGGTTACCATTGCCCGGTGCCGGCCGGTTTCGGGCGGCCGGGTGGTTTCCGACGGCGTTTCGCACAGCCAACAGGGGGTGGGGAATTTTGGTCGATCAGAGCAGGACGGATAACAAGAAGCCGAAGAACGAGAAGAACGAAGTCAGCCGTCGAGATTTCTTCAGCCAGATGGGCATCACCGTGGGAGCAGCGGCCATCGGAGCGGCGGCCCTCGGGGGCGCGGCAGGGCACCTCGTTGATCCCGAACCCGTGCGCGCCCAGGGCAAGATTCCGGACACGCCGTACAAGGTCGGTCAGATGACCTTCTTCTCCGGGCCGGCCGCGGTGCTCGGGGAGCCGATGTACAAGGGCACGATTCTGGCCGTGGACGAGATCAACGCCAAGGGCGGCCTGCTCGGCAAGCGCAAGATCGAGGTCGTCAAGGCCGACGAGAACGCCGGCACGGACGCGAACGTCAAGGAGCTGCGGCGCCTCAAGGTCTCCGAGAAGATCGACTTCTTCACCGGCATCACGTCCAGCGGCAACACGCCGGCGCTGGGCCCCGTCGCGGAAGAGCTGAAGGTGCTCACCATCTTCGTTGACGGCTGCACCGACTTTCTGTTCGACAAGGCCGTCCCGGATCCGAAGTACATCTTCCGCATTACGAACATCCAGTCGGCCGACGGCGTCACCGCGGCGATCGCGATGGCGCAGACGTACCCGCACGTGCAGCGCATCGCACACATCCATCCCGACTACTCGTACGGCCGGAACGCCTTCCAGCACGTCAAGGTCGTGAGCGAGAAGCTGCTGCCAGGCTCGCAGGTCGTCATGGAGGGATGGCCCAAGCTCGGCACCACGGATTTCGCCGCGCACATCACCAAGGCGATCTCCGCGAAGCCGGACATCCTCTTCACCTCGGTCTGGGGCGGCGACTACATCGCATTCTATAAGCAGGCGCTGGGGTACGGCCTCTACAAGAAGATGAAGTACGCCACCACGCTGGCGCTCGGCGTCGCGCCGCAGGCGATCGGCAAAGACCACCCCGAGGGCGTGATCGGCGGCTGCCACGCGAACTACTACTTCACATTCCCGGCAGGCCAGAAGTGGCCGCTCAACAACGCATTCGTCAACGCCTACTACGCGAAGTGGAAGGAGTACCCGAACTTCCAGGCCGAGGGCGGGTACACCGCCATGCACATGCTGCACACGGCGATCCAGAAGGCGAATAAACTCACCGGCAGCTGGCCGGACGACGAGGCGATCATCGGCCAGCTCGAGGGCGCGGGCTACGCCGGCCCCGGCGGTTACGTGTGGTTCCGTCCGGACAACCATCAGGGCTACAAGGATGCAATGACCGGCTTCACCAAGAACTACCCGAACTACCCGTTCCAGACGATGGACACGAGCCGGGTCATCACGATCCCGATCCGGAGCATCACCGCACCGCCCGGCTGGCCGGCGCCGAAGGGCGACGACACCCGGACCTCCGACTGGATCAACAAGACCTGGCCGAAGGTTACGGGCTAGCCGGTCGCACGGTTATGAGGCGGGGGCCGCGGCATCCCGCGGCTCCCGTCTTGTTTTCACCGTGATGATGCTTCGTCGCTCAGCCACGGCCGCCGCGGTGGTGCTGGCGCTCGCCCTCCCCACGTGGGCCGGGCACGAGTCGCCATTCGACCCGTCGTATTACCCGCACGAGATCCGGATCGAGTCCATGACCGCGGCCGCCGCGGCGGGCCCCCTCGGTCGGGCGGCGATCCAGGCGATGGTCGGCGGCAACCCGTACGCGGGACGCGCGACGCCGCCCGACGTCACGCCGGTCGAGTCCCTCGATGCCTACGTCGTGCTGACCGTCAATACTGCCCGCCTTGCGGACCGCGATGCGCGCTGCGCCGCGGTGCGGCGGGCGACCGGACTGCTCGGGGCAAAGCACGGGTTCGTCTTTGCGCCGTACCCGGTGACGCCGTACCATCCCGATTATCTCGCCCACGCCGACCTCGCGGCGGCGGCACGACAGGCGGCCGCGCCGTCTGCCGGCGGCTCAGGCACCGGCAATCTGGTCGTGACCGCGGGCGAACCCGCGGCGGCGGCCCTCCTCGGTACAAGCGCGACGGCCGTGCCGGCCGGCGCCGGCTGGGACGTGCGCGTCGAAACGGTCTCCCTGCGCGACCTCCTCGCGGCGCACGCGACCCGATTTGCCGGATGGATCGGCCCGCCGTGGCTCAAAGACGGCTGGTACGATGCGTACCTCCTGATGGCCGGAAGCGTCAGCGAACGCGCGGCGCGCTCCGAGGTCGAGCGGGCGTTCGGTCAGCTCACCTCGGGGGAGCCGCGCAGCGAAACGGACTCGGTCAACCTCCAACGCCGCCTCGTATCGCTGCTCCGGCAGGGATGCGAGCGCGCCGTCGCCGGCTATACGACACGCCGGGAGTACTACAGCAGCGCCTATTCGCCCGGCATGGAGAACGTCGGCTTCGATGCCTACGACGGCTTCGACTCCGGCATCTTCGTCCGCACCGCCAAACTCAAGGACTTCCCCTGGAACGGTGTGCTGCGGCTCGGCATCGCGG
>DATGFS010000064.1 GCA_035308905.1 bacterium
GCCTGGGACATGTAGTTCGTCGACGCGCTAAACGCAGTAAGATTGGAGACGGTCGGGTACTGCTGCGCCGACGCGATCCCCGACAGCGTTGCCGAGAGCATCACAACGCCAAGAACGATGATCGCGAGCTTTCGCATGATCCTTCCCCTCCTGAGTTGCCGACGCGACAGGAAGACCTGATCGTTCACCTGAGGCTCACTTGAATGCTAGCAGGACGAGAATTTTCGGTCTGCTCAAGATTGCTCACAACTCAGGAAAGCAAAGACGCGATCCCGGCGTCGGGCTCACGCGCATGAACATCCCCTACATGCTGGGCACGATGTTTACGCGGAACCGGGACCGCGCCAAGGTCATCGGCTTCTCCCCTCCTAATCGCAGGCGATCGCTACGTCAATGTGGCCCGCGGAGGAAACCGGGGTGGAATCCTCCAATACAGCGCGTGCAGGTGCACCAACAACGAGTTGAAAAGCCAAAACGCAAATTCCGGCTAGCATGAGCAGCACGTACGTGCCGCCCCCAGTCATTGGGGATCGGGGCGCGGGCAGGTCCTGGCTCCGCTCGCGATGGCTCCTCATCGTGGGCGCGTCATTGTTCGTATGCGTGGCCGCGGTGGGGGCGGCTCCGTTCCTCGTCCCGGCCGATCAGTTCCGGCCGCTGTTGATGCACCTGCTCACGGCTGACATTCAGCGTGACGTGCCTATCGATACCCTGCAGCTCCACGTCGTGCCGACAGTGCACATTCGAGCGACCAACGTGCGCATCGGGAATCCCGCGGGGTTCCCGGCCGGTGATGTGATCGCCGTCAAGACGATCAACTTTGGCGTCGCCCCCCTCGCGCTGCTTACGCGAAAGCTGGACGTCACATCCGTGACGGCGATTGGTGTGCAAGTAATGCTGAGGCGCGATCCTGCCGGACATACGAACTACGCACTCGGCGTGGCGGGCCCGGCCGGCCTGTTCAGTCTCGGCCACGTCCGCGCGATCACGCTGCGGGACGTTGCGATCAGTCTTGCCGGCATCGGTCTTCGCGGCGAAACCACGCCGGTGCTGGCGATAGGCGGGGTGAATGCCGCGGCTCGGTCGATCGATCCGAGCGCGCGGGACTGGGCCAAGCGCCTCGAGTTCGTCGCGGATCTGCGCGGGGCGGCCCTGACCATGCCCGCGCTGGCCGCGCCGGTGCGGTTCCAAACCGGCCGGCTTCAGGTCCGGAACGGCGTCGGCCAGGCCGCGTTTGCGGCGTCCCTCGAGACTATGCGCGCGACAGGGGCCGTGAAGATCCCGAGCTTCGCGCCGCTATCGATGACGTTCTCGATCGCCATCCCCGAGCTCAATCTCGAAACGATAGGGCGCACGTTCCACGGCGCCGTGGGCCGGCCCGCCGGCACCGCACCCGTCCCTTCGCAAAGCCGTTTCCTGGCCCGGGGTGTGCTCACGATCGATCGGCTGGCGGCGGCTCCGTAGGAGGCGACGCGCGCGACCGCACGGCTGAGCATCGGGGCAACGACGCAGCCAAGACTTTCGGTTACACGGCGACGGGCTGGAGGCGACGGCTCACGGAAGCTTCGGATTGGACGAGACGTTGAACTACGCGGGAACGGCGACCGTCCAGGTCGTGGCGTCGACGGCGCCACGACCGCGCGGCTTCTTCCCCGCGATCGGGAACGCGGTCGGCCAGGCGGTGAGGGGCATGATGGGTCCCACGGAGGTGCGGGCCGCCTTCTCGGTAGGGGGCACCTTCAACAAACCCGCGTTTGCCCCGGTCGGGTCTCCGGGGCTCCATCGCACGCCAAGCGGGTCGCCGCGGGCACCGGCGCCTCCAACACCGCTTCAGCAGCGGCCGCCGGAGAGTGCCAAATGAGGGCGGATTTTGAACGCATCTCCCTCGACCGCTCTTGCGACGCCGCGGCGGCCTCGAGTGCGAGGCCGCCGCGAGCAACTTCTCTCACGTCAATCGTCGCATCTCATGCTATGCCGATCTGGCAGTCCGTTTTCCGGTGAACAGCCGCATCAACCACAGTACGACCACGGCTCCCACAAAGGCGACGATGATCGACCCGATGTTCAGTCCCGTGGCCCCGGGGTGCCCGAAGGACTTGAAGATCCACCCGCCCACGAAGGCGCCGACGACCCCGATGACCAGATCTCCCAGGAGGCCCGCGGGCCCCTCTCCCGGCATAACCATCCTCGCCAACCAGCCCGCAATGATCCCGACGATAATCAATGCGAAGATACTCATTTGCCGACCTCCCTTCTCCTATGAGGAGCCGGATATCGAGCCGGCGTGGTGACGACTATCCGCCCTGCTGGTGCACGATGCGCCCAGCTTCCGTATAGGTGAGCCACTGACCGGTCTGCTGGTGACTCACATACCGCAGATAGCCGGGCAGGGACATGAAATTGGTCTGCGCGGTGAACGGAGTCAGGGTACTCACATTCGGATACTGCTGGGCCGAGGCGACACCCGCCAACGCCGCCGAGAACAGCGCCACGCCAAGGACAATGACCGCGAGCTTGCGCATGATCTTCATCTGATTTCCTCCTCCAGATTCCTGGGTTCATCTCAAACTGCAAATCAAGCGTACCAGGACAAGGGGTTCGCGTCCGCTCAAAATTGCTCACACCGCGCTCCTCGCGCCCATTCAGCGGCAGAGAGAGGACAGCGCAGCGCCGTCCCCTCTCTGTGATTCACTCTGCGTTTCCGAATCGTATCGATTCCGCCTGAGAGCTTGGCTCTCCCCAGCCCCTACTGCGTCGCCGAATGTACCGCCAATTCGGCGGGGTGCGCTGTAGCGATGATGTCTTTTGCCCGCGAGACCTCTGCCGACGTCCCGTGCACGAGCAGCAAAAACTTGTCCGACTTGAGCGCCGTTTCGTATTTCAAGATGCTGTCCTTCGGGATGCCGATGCTGTAGAGACCGGCCCCCAGAGCGCTCAATCCACCCACCACCGCCGCGCCCTCCAGCGCGCCGACGATCCACGTCACCATCGGCCCCGCCACGAGGATTGGGCCAAGGCCCGGAATCGCGAAGAAGGCGGCCCCGAGAAATAGTCCCCAGATGCCTCCCCAGAACGCACCGAGTTTGCCCCAGTATCTCATGCGGTCGCCGGTCGTATAGTAACCAACCACGTGTTGGTCCGTATGGTAGTCTTTGCCGATGATGGATAACTTGCTCATATCGAAACCCGCCCTCTGAAGCTCTTTCACCGCCTGCTCGGCTGCGGTATGCGTGTCAAAGACAGCAGCTGTTGCATTTAGCTTGGTCATTACGTCCGTTGCCATGTGACCATCTCCTCGTATTGTTGAAGTCGTCACCATTTCCACACCCACCACGTTGCCATGGCCAACGCAATCATCGCGAGACGAGCGATCAGACCAGATCTCATCTGAAGTGCCTCCTGCGCGGGGAGACTTAACCAGCTCACCCCACTGAGACGTCCTTCAAACAAACAATACTCGCGCTGAGTGGTGCGGACCGTTCAATTTTGCTCGCTGAGGGGACCCTGCGTCGCAGCGCCGCCGCCGCGTCGGGCTTGCCCGTCAGGCGTGAGGTGGCGTCCGGCAATATCGGACCGTGCTATACTCGCCTCATATTTGCGAGGAGGGAGCCGCATGGCCGTGTATCCGCAAGGCGGACAACGGTGCGTGTGCGGGGCCGAGTTGCAGCGGTTGGGGGAGGGAGAGCATTTCGAAATTCCCCTCAGACGAGTAAGCGCCGGCAAAGGCGACGCGCCGCACGAGGCCGGGATCGAGGTGGAGGTGTTTCGCTGTCCGACGTGCCGCCGCATCGAGTTTTTCCAGGCAGGAGGCGGACCTGAGGCGACCGTACGGTATGGCGGCTGAGCGAAAGAACACGGGTTCCGCCCTACGTTACGGGCAAGAAGCACCGGAGCAACCGGGCGAACCGGACCAATCGTTATAGCCAAATTATTGTAGATACACTTCGGCCATCGTTTTCCGGGATGGTGCTGAGTGAAGTGCATCCCACTTTGATGCCCCATGAAAATTGCGTGCCCAGGCGGCGGAACCTGGTGACGCAAGGTGACCTGCACTGTCAACGATGCTGATCGCGGCCATCAATCTTATGAAGAGCGCGCGCTAGCATCATGTCTTCCGCCCGGAACACGACCCCGGAAGGACCGGGCAGCGGCGGCCTCCTCGATCTTCCCGAGGCGGCTTGTCTTCCGGCCGAGGATGTTCTTATTCGGCTGAATACGACGCGGATCGGATTGACGTCGAGTGAAGCCGCACGCCGGCTGGCGCTCGTCGGCCCGAACGCTCTGCTCGGTCACGTCGTTGGGCCGCTGAGCGTGCTGGGCAGCCAGCTCAAGAACCCCTTCTTGCTCCTGCTTGCCGCGACCGCGATAATCTCGCTGCTTCTGCAGGACCGGACCAATGCCCTCATCATCCTCGGCATCGTCGTCTTGAGCGTGGGGCTTGGGTTCGTCAGCGAGTACCGATCCGTGCGGGCCATTGCGGATCTCCATACGCAGGTGCGCCATACGGCACGTACCTGGCGTGATGGCCGCCTGACCGCCGTCGAGGTGAGGCTGCTCGTCCCGGGGGACGTCGTCGTCCTCGACGTCGGTGACATCGTTCCCGCAGACCTGCGACTGCTCGACGCGCAGGTCTTGGAATGCGATGAGGCGGTGCTGACGGGCGAGTCAGTGCCGGTCGAGAAAACGACCGCGGCCGCGAGGCGGAGTGGGGCGCTCAGTCTGTCCTCGTGCGCGCTGATGGGAACGGTTATTCGCGCCGGGACCGGCCGCGGCGTCATTGTGCGGACTGGACCCGCAACGCAGCTCGGGCAGATTGCCACCCGCCTCGGCGGACGGATGCCAGAGACCGCCTTTCAACATGGCCTGCGCACCTTTTCGGGGCTGTTGGTGTGGATCACGACCATCGTGACGACCGTCGTGTTCGTCGTCAACGCGGCCGTCCATCATTCAGTGTTCGAATCCCTCCTCTTCGCGTTGGCCATCGCCGTCAGCTTGACACCCCAACTCCTGCCGGCGATTGTCACCGTGAGCCTCGCCACGGGGGCCCGCCGGATGGCGGCGCGCTCAGTCCTTGTGAAGCGTCTGGTGAGCATCGAGGACCTCGGCAATATGGTAGTGCTGTTTACTGACAAGACCGGGACCCTCACAGAGGGGCGGACGACGTTCGCCAACGCGTTCGATCTCGGTGGCGTTCCTTCCCTCGAAGTGCTGCGATTGGGGTTGCTCTGCACCGCGGCGGCGGCGAGCGGGGATGGAATCGTCACGGGCGGAACAACCAACGTGCTCGATGCGGCGCTTTGGGCATCGGCGGCGGCGCAGGACCTGGACCTCGGCGGCTGGCGCCGGGTCGCGGGAGCCCCGTTTGACTATGAGCGGCGCCTGATGTCTGTGCTGGTCGATGATGGGACGCAGCGACGGCTCATTACCAAGGGCGCGCCAGAATCGGTCCTCGCGCGGTGCACCGCGTGCCCGTCCGCTTTTCAGGAGTTACTTACGGCTCAGTTCGCCGCCGGGGCGCGGGTGGTCGCGGTGGCGACGCGCGAGGCGAGGGAGCTCGGGGCGATCACCCCAGCCGATGAACGCGGTCTGACCCTGGCGGGCCTCCTCGTCTTCGTCGATCCACCGAAAGCGGATGCCGCTTCATCGATCGACCGCCTTCAGCGGCTGGGTATCATCGTCAAGATTATCACGGGCGACAACGAACTCGTCGCACGGAAGGTCTGCGACGACCTCGGCATTCTGGTGAGCGGCACGCTGACCGGGACGGCCCTCGCACAGATGAGCGACGAGACGCTTGCCGCGGCGCTGGCGACGACCACCATCTTCGCACGCGTCTCGCCCGAACAGAAAGCACGGCTCATCCGGCTGCAACGCAAGACCGGCGTAGATGTTGGATTCCTCGGCGACGGCGTCAATGACGCGGTCGCACTGCATGACGCGGATGTCGGGATCTCAGTGGAATCGGCGACCGATGTGGCCAAGGACGCAGCTGACATCGTGTTGGTGACGAAAGATCTCGGAATCCTCGCCAATGGCGTCGCCGAAGGCCGACGTATTTTCGCCAACACGATCAAGTACTTGGTGATGGGAACGTCATCGAACTTCGGCAACATGCTCAGCACTGCCGTTGGCTCACTGGTGCTGCCGTTCTTGCCGCTGCTACCGTCGCAGGTCTTGCTGGGTAACTTGCTCTACGACGGAAGCGAGATGGCGATCCCGATCGATAACGTCGATGAGGAGCAACTGCGGCGGCCGGCGCATTGGGACATGACTCTTATCCGTCGCTTTATGACCGTGTTCGGTCCCATCAATTCCCTTTTCGACTTCTCGATTTTCGCTGTTATGCTGATCGCGTTCCGCGCGGGCCCGACGTTATTCCGTTCAGGGTACTTCGTCGAATCGTTCGTCACGCAGACGCTGATCATCTTCGTGCTCCGCACGCGCCGGGTGCCGTTCCTTCGCAGCCGGCCGAGTTGGCAGCTGGCGACCACGACGATCGGTGTCACCATCGTCGGCGCCAGTCTGCCGTTCTTGCCGATCGGGGCGTGGTTGGGGTTCGCGCCTTTGCCTCCCGTGTTTTTCCGCGTGCTCGCCGGGCTGGTGATCGTCTACATCCTGCTCGTTGACGCCGCCAAGACGTGGTTCTTTCGTGCAGCCGCGGTACGCATCGCGCACCGCCCGGCTCGACCATCACATGAGCACCGGCGAATGTGGCGCATGCTGGCGCGTTGGCGCCATCCGCACGAGGCCATAGAGACTCTGCGGTGAAAGGCACGACCGGAGACGGTGTTTCTTCGATGGTCGCGCCTCACGATCGTTATGGCCTCCGCACCCCATCCACGAACGGCTGGAGCAGCCGGGTGAACTCCATCGGAAACACGACCTTCGTGGCGGGGCCCGCGCCGAGGGCTTTCAGAGTCTCCAGGTACTGGAGGCTCATCGTATTCGTGTCCACGGTCTTGGCGACGCTGAAGATTTTGTCGAGCGCAAGCGAGAACCCCTCCGCCCGGAGGATCGCGGCCTGGCGGTCGCCCTCGGCCTTCAGAATTGCCGACTGCTTTTCTCCTTCGGCGATGGTGATGGCGGCCTGTTTCTTTCCGTCCGCCTCGGTCACGAGCGCGCGCCGACTCCGTTCGGCGGACATCTGCCGCGTCATCGCGTCTTGGACGTCCTTGGGGGGCGTGATCTCGCGGATCTCCACGGTGGTCACCCTGACCCCCCACCGCTCTGTGACCTCGTCAAGCTTGACGCGCATGACCTGGTTGATCTGCTCACGCTTCGTCAGGGCGTCGTCGAGGCTGAGGTCGCCGATCACGGCGCGCAGCCCGGTCGTGGCGATCCCCTGCGCAGCGCCGGCGAAGTGGCCCACCTGGATGACGGTGCGCTGCGGGTCGAACACCTTCCAGTAGATCAGGAAATCAATGGTGATCGGCGCGTTGTCCTTGGTGATGCACGTCTGCGCGGGGATCTCGAGGAACGCCTCCCGGAGGTCCACCCAGACCGCCTTGTCGACGATCGGGATCAGGTAGACGATCCCCGGACCCTTCGGACTGAAGCTGCGACCCAGGCGGAACACCACCAGGCGCTGGTAGTCGCGGACAATCTTGACTCCGCTATACGCCAGGAGCACGGCGACGATGACAACTGCGATCCCGAACGCAGATCCCATGGTGCTCCCCTCCCGCCGCGTAGCTCCTTCGCCTTCGCGGGACCGGCCTCCCTCCGCCTCGGAGCGCCTTCGGCTTCGTGTGGGCGCGGGGCCCAGTTGAAGAGACGCCGTACTGGTGACCATCACGGCCACGTGATCAAGAAGAGGAGGCATAAGGAGCGACGAGGATCGCCCGAGGCTCGTCGCAAACAGGAGGAAATAGGTACTAGAAGCACCCGCCACCTTCGTGCAGCCTCGCGGCGCTTCGACGCATCCCCCTGGCATGGGCTGGAGCGGTGGAAGCATGCGCCAATGGAGGTAAGCCCCCAGATCTGAACCGATGAGGCCCCTTGCCGGCTTCGTTTCTCCGCCCAAACAAGCGTACACTAAGAGTGCTTCCCCTTCCTTACGCCCACGGCCATGTCCCCGGCACTCGGTCGGCTCCTCGGAGGAGAAGGTACCCGTATCGCACCATGAAATCGACACCGGCACCCACGCTCCCTATGAGGTGGGTTGGTGTGAACCATAGAACGTGGGAGGTGACAACATGATTCTCATGAGAAGGCCGATCTTTGATGAGGACTTGCAAGAGATGCGTCGCCAACTTGGCGGATTCCTGAATGCTCCACCGGCGTCGTGGATACGCGAGAGCGTCGGGCCCGAAACGGAGTGGCAGCCGCCGGTTGAGGTGTTCGAAAATGCGCAAGAGGTGGTCATCAAGGCGGCGCTGCCCAACGTCGATCCGAAACAGGTGGACATTACCATCACCAACGACGCCGTCACGTTTAAGGGGTCGACGAAGCACGAAGGGCAGGAGGACTGCAACTATTATCGCCGAGAGTTGCAATACGGAGCCTTTCTCAGAACCGTGCCTCTTCCTACAGAGGTGAAAGGGACTGAGGCAACGGCATCCTACAACGATGGAATGCTCGAAGTAAGACTGCCAAAGTCGGACCGAGCCAAGAATACGACCGTGAAGGTCGAAGTCAAGTAGCCTAGACCATGCCGCGGGGAGGAGCGTAAGCACCGCTCCTTCCCGCGCGGCTGGCGTCTCCCCGCACGGCTGGCCGGCGGGTTCGTGTACGGGTCAACCACCATCCGCTCACGGTGCAACTGGCTAGTGAGATGGCCGAACTTGCCGGTCTGCGCGTGGAAGCCCACGATGCCGGGACTACCACCGAAGACGGTTCATACCCAAATTCCGCTTATGAAACGCGCTTCAGACGCTCTCTCCAGATTCGGTTCGGAACCCGGATCACCAGATCTCGCGCCGGCATCGTGCCGTAGTGTCGTTTGGCGCAGGTCGTGGAGCAGAACTCATCCCCCTGCTCGACGGCAAGCGTGGGCCGTGCTTCCCCGCATTCCTTGCAAGCGTGTGTACGCATCGCTTACCTCCTAAAGCCTCTTCCAAAAAATGAACGGTGGCGCAGCGCGCCACCTGACACCTTTGATTACGCGGATCGGTCCGATTTTATTCCGCGCGTCAAGGAAGGTCATCCAGCGAAACACTTGCGCCCGGTAAAGCTCTCTGCACCAAACGTCGACTGTCTACGTCGATCCCGGCACGGCGCCCTCAGCGCATCTGCGCTTGCGTTGTCTGAGTGGCAGAAACACCCGCATGGCTCGCCCCTCACCGCCGTCCTTTCTTCGGTTTCGCCCGCTCCTTACGTCCGCTGCCCACCATCGTGATCGACATCGGCTTTGCGCCTTCCAGCAGTTGGCGCTGCGCCTGCTCCACGTAGGGCGCGATATCGCCGTCAAAGCAGGCCACGGGGATCAGAGGGCTTGGATTGCCCTGCAGACCCTCCGCCGCGTCTCCGTAACAGATACAGATGCCGCCGTCGGCCGGATCGTAGTAGAGGTACCCGGGCCAGTGGAAAGTGGTCCCGCGTTCGGTCGATCCGGACAGACGGACTCCCGGCCGGCGCGTCGATCCGGGGTAGAAGCGGGTAATCGCGGCGCCCCACATGGAGTTCGAGGCCTGGCCCTCGAGCGGCAGCAGGCGGGCGAACGCCCGGGAAGCCTTGGGGAACTCGTCCTCGAGCAGCGTCGCGGTGAGGCGCGCGCCGCCGAACCGAACGTCGAGCTTGCGTCCGCGGCGGGCCTGATACCGAAACGGCGTAGTCTGGTCGGCGGCCCGCCGGAACCGAATCCGCTTAGTGCCGGTGAGCCGCAGCGCGTCGCCTTTTTTCGCCCACTCGCTGAAATCGGGTTCCAATTCCGCCAAGGGGGTGACTTTGAAGAACCCCTGCGTGGCGGCAAACGCGGCCTTGCCGATGCAAAACGCTATCTCCTTGATCGGCGGATAGAAGACCACAGAACCCGGATGCTGAAAGAATGTCGCGCTTTCGAGATCGAGCTCGCCGACGGGCGTCTCGTCCAACATCCGGAACATATCGCCCGAGACCTGCGCGTGGACGGCGCGCCCCTCGAAAGGCAGCGATTCCCAGACCGCCTGAGATGTCTTGGGAGCTTTCTCTTCGTTCAGCAGGGCCCTGCAGACCACCCCGTCAAGCTCGATCTCCATGAACTTCATCCGTTAAATCCCCCCTCAGGACTGTCGGACGTGCGCTGCCATTGAGGTGCGTTCGCCGCCGATCGGAGGCTCTCCCTACGGCGGAGGAGTGGACGGCGGTACGAATCGACCGCTTTCACCCCATCGTACGAGGCAGCGCTACCCAGGGTGTCGGAACGCGCAGGTCGAGCCTCGTTCGCAGCCCGGGCTCCGCTGCCAGGATCTGGGGAATTGCGTTCACGACCTGGGCCGCTGCGGTCTCCACGGGGGGCGAAGCGGGACGAACCCGAATCTCGTGCGTTGTGCCGCCGTCTTCGATTCTGACTGAATCCAGAACTTCAAGGCCGAGCAGTTGCGGCAGCAGATGAAGCGAAAGCCGGAAGTCGAAGCGCAGCCCGCCGGCACATGTCCCGACCGCCTGCTGCACGAGCCCCGCGGCCGTTCCCTTCACGAGACCGTCCTCCGCGCGATCGGCGATAAGCGGCTTGATCGATTCCTCGAAGCTTTGGACTTCCGTCCCCAAGGAAGCGGCGATCATGTCCATGCTTTCGCGGAAGCCGATATGTCCCGCGATGCCGCCGGATAAGATCCGCTGCTCGAACGCCGCGGGCGCGAGGCCGAGCCCGAGCCGGTCGCGCACGGCCGGCCCGAATTCTGACGCGTCGGTCACTCTCGACACCGTGATCACGCTCGGATGCGAGCGCGAGCTGAGCGCCTCCAGCACCAGGGCGTCGAACACGAACCCGGGATTCACCCCGGTGCCGAGCACGCTCACGCCGGCCGCGCGTGCCTCCCGATCCAAAGTCTCCGCGGCGTCCCGGTGAACCACCCACGGGTACGCCAGTTCCTCGCACGTCGAGATCACGTGCGCGCGGGCGCGCGCCGCCTCGACGATTTGGGGGAGGGCCCCGTCGAGCACCGGCACGGTCGCGTGCAGGACAACGTCCGGGCGCGCATCCGCGAGCGCCCGTACCGCGTCGACGGCGATGGCGATGCCCGCGGGAAGCCCCGGCACGTGGCGGCGTGCGGGCTGACCCGCGAGCGACCGCGAGATCACGGCGACGACCTCGACCCCATCCCGACGCGCGAGCAGCGCCGCCATCCGTCGGCCGACCCGCCCGAAGCCGAACAGCGCCACCCGCAGGGCAGCGCGGGCCGGTGCCTTAGATCGCCCGCCTTCCATGCCCGCGTTACCGTCCGGGCGCGGGCATGCTGGGACGCAGCACCGGAAGTTTGCCGGGGCGCTGGGTGACCGCCATGATCTGGAGCAGCTCGTTGTCCGGGCCGCGGAAGTAGACGGCCCGTCCGCCGGTGTACGCTCCAAAAATCAAGTTCACGGGCGTCATGAGAGTGGCGCCGATCCGCTGCAGCCGCTTGATCGCGTCATCGAGATCCTCGGCGAAAAAGGCCAGGTGCAGCCCGCCGATCGCTTCAGGCGGGTAGGTCACCGTCGGCTGGCCCGGCAGATGATAGTATTTCACGAGCTCGATGATCGTGTTGGTGTGGGGAATCTTGAAAAACGTCACGTCGAGCTCCAGGCCCGGCTGGCCCACCATCGCGGCAACCGGCTTGGCGCCCTCGCCGCGAAACTCCACTTTCTGGATCGGCTCGGCATCGAAGAGCGCGCTGTAGAATCGGACCGACCGTTCCATATCCGATACAATGACCCCGACGTGCTCAGCCCAGTACAATTGATCCTCACCCCCCTGCGTAGACGTGCCGGAACATATCTTCCTCCCGCGGTTCAGGGGCCGCCTTTACGGCCTCGACCACCGATGCCATTGTCGTCTCCCACCGCCCGCGGACTTCTGCGATGAGCGCGTCCGGATCGCCGGGTTGGAGTTCCGCCGCCACCAGGCGAACTGGGTCGCGCGCCTTCCAGGCCTCGAGCTCACCGGGCAGGCGGTACTTCGCCGGATCGCTGCGCGAATGCCCGACGAACCGGTAGGTCTTCGCCTCGATCAGGGTCGGCCCGCCCCCCGCGCGGGCCCGCTCCACCGCCTCGCGCATGGCCGCCCGCATCGTGCCGAGCGACTGCCCGTCGACCGCCACCCCGGGCATCGCGTACGCGGCGGCCCGCGACGCGATCTCCGGCACGGCGCTGGTGCCGTCGATTCGCGAATATTCCGCGTAGAGATTATTTTCACACACGAATACGACGGGCAGCGCCCAGATGCCGGCGAGATTGAGCGCTTCGTGAAACGCCCCGATGTTCGCGGCCCCGTCCCCGAAAACCGCGACGGTGACCGCGCCGTCGCCGCGGGTCTGACTCGCCAGCGCCGCGCCGGCGGCGATCGGCAACTGCGCGCCGACGATCGCGACGGTCGGCCATAGGCCGAGCGCGCGGTCCGACAGGTGCATCGAGCCGCCGAGCCCGCCCGTGCAGCCCCGGCGCCGTCCCATGATCTCGCCGAGGACGGCGACGGCCGGCATCCCCAGCGCCAGCGCCCAGCCGTGGCCGCGGTACGTACACAACACCCGGTCTGTCGTGCGCGTTGTTCCGGCCACCGCGACGCAGACCGCCTCCTGCCCCTGACAGGTGTGCGTCGTGCCCGGAATCAGGCCCTCGAGAAAGAGTTGCTGGACGTGCTCTTCGAGCACGCGGATCTCGATCATGCGGTCGAGCGCGGCGCGGAGATCGCCGTCGTGGAGCGCGGCGCGCCGCTCGAGGGGCGTCGCGTCCGCGGTCTTCGGAGCGAAAGGCTTGCCCATCATCACGACTCCTCCCACCAGGGCAGGAGCAGCCGGCCGTCCGTGCACAGCGCGTCGATCTGTTTCGCGACAAACTCGGGAGACGGCAGATACCGGCGTTCGAGCGCCGCGGAGAAGGGCACGGGCACGTCCGGGCAGGTCACGCGGACCGGCGGGGCGTCGAGCGAGTCCCATCCGCGCTCCACCACGTGCGCCACGACGTCCGCCCCCCATCCGCCGGTGTACGGATTTTCCTCCACGACGATGAGCCGGTGCGTGCGCGCGACCGACTCGAGCACGCTCGCGCGGTCCCACGGCAGGATCGTCTCCAGATCCAGCAGATCGACGGGCCAGGTCTCCGCGACCGACTCGGCGGCCTGCGCGGCCACCCGCACCATCTGCCCGAGCGCCACGACCGTCACGGCGTCACCCTCCCGCACGCGCCGCGCCGTGCCGAGAGAACTCGGGAGCTCAGCCGCGGGATCGAAGTCTTCGCGGGTGAAGTACAGCGCGCGCGGCTCGAGCACGACCACAGGATCGGGATCGCGGATCGCGGCGCGGAGCACCCGGTAGGCCGACCTTGGTCCCGACGGGCTCGCGACCTTCAGGCCCGGCGTGTTGAGGAGCCACGTCTCCAATGTTTGCGAGTGCTGGGCGCCGAAGCCCAGGCCGGCGCCCGCGGACGCGCGGACGACCATCGGGACCGAGAACTGACCGGCGGAAAGGTAACACATCTTGGCGGCCTGCGTCACGACCTGATCGAGGGCCACGCCGAGAAACTCGATAAACATCATCTCGGCCACGGGCCGCATCCCGGCCATCGCGGCCCCGACCGCGGCGCCGAGGATCGCGGTTTCCGAAATCGGCGTGTCGCGCACGCGCATCGGCCCGAACTCCTCGAAGAGCCCGTCCGTCGCCTTGAAGACGCCGCCCGCCGCCCCGACGTCCTCGCCGAGCACCATCACCGACGGGTCCGCGCGCATCTCGTCCGCGAGCGCGCGGCAGATCGCCTCGTTCATCCGCAACAGCGCCATCGGCAGTCTCCTCTCCGGCGCTCACAGCGCCGGCCCATCATGTCAGCAGTCGGCCGGCATCGCGAACACGCGGCGCGGGTTGTCGACCACCGGCTGCCGGACCTCGCTCTCCGTGAAGCCGCGCCGCCGCATCCAGGGCAGAATGTTGCGCACGATGTGGTCGTAGCCGGGACCGCCGTGGCGGCGCGTGCGGTGCTTCACGCACACGTCGTGCGAGAACAGCAGCTGGGCGCCGTACCCCGCGTCCATGAGCGCGCGCACCAGGTCGAGCCGCTGCGCGTCGCTCGGCATGTCGATGCCGAACGCCTGATACGGGAACGTCGCGGTCGTCTCGCACCCGAAGAGGTCGTATTCCAGGTAGCAGCCGGTGTCCGCGAGCGCCTTGAGGCGGTCGAGGCCCTGGACGGTCCGGTCGATGTGGGAGATGACGACGCGCCGCGGGTCGGCGCCGCGCGATCGAAGGATGTCGAGGATCTCAAACGGCGAGTCGGGATGACGGCCGGGATGCACCGACAACCCGCACCCGAGCGCCGCCTGCGCCGCCCCGGCCGCGCGGAAAACTTTGGCCTCCACCGGCACGAGCGGCCACGAACTGCCGATCTCGCCGATGAAACCGGCCTTGATGCCGGTGTCGTCGACCCCCTCGGTAATGTTGCGGATAATCTCCTGGGTGATATCCTCCTCTGACATCGACGCGACAGAGGGCGGATGGGTCGGCGCCACGTAGTACCCGCACCCCATTACGATGTGGAGCCCGGTCGCGCGGGCGATGCGCGCGATCGCATGCGGGTCCCGCCCCAGCCCCACGGACGTGCAGTCGACGAGCCCTTGGCCCCCGGCCTCCCGGTACAAGCGGGCCTCGTCGATCGCCGTGGTCTCGCTATCCAAGATCAGATTGTCGAGATTGGAGGCCCAGTTGAGCTGAATCCAATGGAAGATCTCGAGCGAGACGGGCCGGCGCGCGAGCTCCCGGTCCGCCGGGTCCGGCGGCTCGTGGAACGTCACCCCGCGCTGGTCGCAGAGCAGATGCTCGTGGCTCATCGTGATGCCGAGCGACTCCGGCGGGATCGGGCCCAGGACGGTTTGCACGACCTCTGCCATGTCCGCGCTCTCCTTCCCGCTTACGCGCCGTCCGGGCGCATCCCGGCCCGCAGCCGCGGGTCGAGCACGTCGCGGAGGGCGTCCCCGAGCAGATTGAACGCGATGATCAGGAGCACGAGCGCCAGCGACGGGAAGATTACGAGCCACGGCGCGACCGTCACGAAGCCGCGGGAGGCGGCCAGCATGTTGCCCCAGTCGGCGTTCGGCGGCTGGACGCCGAGTCCGAGAAAGCTGAGCGACGCCTGCGCGATCTCGGCGGTAGACAGGCTGAGGGCGGTCTGCACGATCATCGAGGGAAGGATGTTCGGCAGCACGTGCTCCACGACGATGCGCGCCGGCGAGCAGCCGGTCGCCCGCGCCGCTTCGATGAACTCGCGCTGGCGCACCGACAGCGTCGCCCCGCGGGCGATCCTCGCAAACCGCGGCACGTACACGATGGCCACGGCCATGAGCGCGTTGTTGAGACCGGGGCCGAGTACGCCGACGACGAGGAGCGCCAGCAAGAGCGCCGGCATCGAGAACATGACCTCCACGATCCCGCTCAAAGCGAGGTCAGACGTGCCGCCCGCGTAGCCCGCCACCAGCCCGATCGTCGTGCCGGCCGCCAGCGCGACCGCGACGGACGCCGCCGCCGAGTACAGCGCGATCGGGGCGGCTGCGGCCACGCGGCTCAGCTGGTCGCGACCGAGCTCGTCCGTACCGAACCAGTGGGCGAGGTCCGGCGCCTGCAGCGCGTCGCGCGCATTGATCTGCGTCGGTCCGTACGGCAGCAGGCGCGGCGCGACCAGCCCCAGCAGGACGATGAGCCCGAGCAGCGCGACCGCGAACCGTCCTTCGGCGTGACCGAGGAGACGGCCGAGGCGCACGCGGCCGCGTCCCGTGCCGGTGAACGTGGCCGCCGCGGTCGCCGTCATGCCCGTTGCGTCGGATCGACGATCGGATAGAGCAGATCCACCAGCAGGTTGGCGAGGATGTACGTCGCGGCGATCACCAGCGTACCGGTGACAACGAACGAATAGTCGCGGCGGCCGATCGCCGCCAAGAGTCCGCTGGCGAGGCCCTCGAGATTGAACACCTGCTCCGTCACGATCAGGCCGCCGACCAGGCTGCCGAAGACGTAGCCCTGCAGCGTGATGATCGGCGCGAGGGCGTTCTTGAGCGCGTGGCGGTAGATCACGTGCCGCGGCGGCGCGCCCTTCGCCATCGCGGTGACGATGTAGGGCTGGCCGAGCGTCTCCAGCAGTGACGTCCGCGTCATCTGCGCCGTCATCGCGGCCAGCGGAACGGCGATCGACACGCTCGGCAGCAGCATCGAGCGGAGGTTGAGCCCGACGCTCTGCGCCAGCGGTACGTACCCCACCTGGTACAGCGGCTTCAAGAAGAGCGCGCCGGCGAGCACGAGCAGCACGCCCGCCACGAACGGCGGAATCGCGAACATCACAAAGAGAATCGCGCGCACGATGACGTCCGCGGGGCCGTGCGCCCGGACGGCGGTGAAGACGCCGAGGAACACCCCGAGGACGATCGACTCCGCGAGCGCGAGCAGCGCCAGCTCGAGCGTAATGGGCGCGCGGCGCGCGATCTCAGCCGTCGCGTACAGGCCGGTGATCGGAGACTTCCCGAGGTTGCCCCTGAGCGCGTCGCCGAGCCAGTGCGCGTATTGCACGACGATCGGCTGATCCAAACCGAGCCGGTGCCGAAGCTCACGATACTGCTGCTGGGTCGCGCCCTCCGAACCCACGAGCACCGTGCTGAGGTCGCCCGGGATCAGCGTCCCGAGCCAGAACACGAGAAACGACACCACGAGCAGGACGCCGAGGCCGGCCGCGAATCGCCGCGCGACGTAGCGCGTCATCGCATCGGGCCGGCGCCGGAACGCACCGTTAGCGGGCCGGGCGCCTCACCGAGAAGTAGAACCGCCGGCTCCCCGTGAAATCATACGAGACGCCCTCGACCTGGCTCGGAAGATAGGCTACCCACTTGTTCTCCACAACGACCCCCGTGAACGGATACACGAGGTTCGCCTCGGTGATCTGGATCTGCCGGTAGATCCCCGGCAGCTGACCAAACGACGCCTGGGTCGCCTGGTCCAGCAGTTTCTGCAGTTCGGGCGGCGTCGGTCCCTGCCGGCCCGCCCGCGGCACGATGTACAGGCTCGGGTCGGAGAAGTACGGCGCGTTCGTCATCGTGAGATCGTAGTTGGCCTTGACCAGGCGGTCCAGCCATACGTTCGTCTCCAGCTGCTGCAGCTTCAGGCGGATCCCCGACTCGGCGAGCTGGCTCTGGAGCACCTGCGCGATGCGGGCCCACGTATCGCCGAGCGCCGGCCACATGAACGTCAGGTCCACGCCGCTCGCGTATCCCGCCTGCGTCAGGAGCTGCTTGGCCTTGGCGACGTCGCGCTGGTAATAGGGCTGCTGGGGCAGCGGCACGGCCCAAGGGTGGCCGGGCGGGAAGGGGCCGGTCGGCGCGCCCTCGCCGAGCAGCGCCAGCTTGACCACCTGGGATCGGTCGATGCTCGATGCGATCGCCCGCCGGACGTTCACGTTGTCGAGGGGCGGCCTGACGCTGCCCATGTTGATCTGATACGTCGAGGCGCTCGCCACGGTAACGACCCGCATCCCCGTCACGCGCTTCAACGACACCACGGTGACCGGCGTCGGGTAGGCGAGACCGACCGACCCCGACAGCAGCGCCGCCAGCGCCGTCTGCGCCTCCGGAATGTAGCGGATGACGAGCCGGTCGGCGCGCGGCACGCCCGGCTGCCAGTAGTCGGGATTGCGCTCCAAGATCAGCTCGGAACCCGGCACGTACGAGACCATCCGGAACGGTCCGGTTCCGATCATCTTGGTCGCGGGGTCCGTCGTTTGCGCGGCCTGCCTGCTCAGAATGGCGCCGGCGACCGCGAACGGATCGCCGAGGTTGTTGAGGAAGGACGAGTCGGGCTTCTTCAGCCGAATCTGCACGGTGCTGGGATCGAGCGCGGTCGCGGCCGTCACGTTGGGGAAGCGGGCCTTCGCGTACGGGATCCCCTTCGCCATCAGCCGCTCGAACGTGAACACGACGTCATCGGCCGCGAGCGGACTACCGCTGTGGAACTTTACGCCGTGACGAAGGGTGAACGTGTAGGTCATGCCGTCGGGGCTGACCTTCCACGAGGTGGCCAGCATCGGGGCGACCTTGCCGTCGGGCTGCACGACGACGAGCGTCTCGTAGGAGAGCTGCCAGACCAGCCAATTGTTGAAATCCGAGTGCGCGATCGGATCGAAGGTGTCCGGCGGCGTCGGCTCCGCAACCGCGACCTGTCCGCCGGCCATTCCGGCGGCGAGCGCCGGGCGCATCACCGCCGATGGAGTGACGATCAGGCCGGCCGATGCCGCGAGCAGCACGCACCCCAGCAGCGCGGCGACGCGGGTCCCCCGCCAGTGCGCGAACCCCCCACTCATGCGCGTCCCCCCTTGTCCGTCCTGAGCACTACCCGATCTTCAGCCTGCGCCTGGCCACGATGGCCGCCGGCGTTCCCGCGAGATGCGGCGCGATCCGGCTCGCGCTGCGCGCGAGCGCGGCCGCCAACTGCGGAAAGCGCTTCGGTCCGAGACGAGCCGCGGGCCCGGAGATGCCGAGCGCGGCGACGACACCGTTCACCGGGTCCTGCACGGGCACGGCGAGGCAGACCAACCCGAGATAAGATTCCTGGCGGTCCACCGCGTAGCCGTCCCGGCGCACTCGCTGGAGTTCTGCGCGCAGCCGCGCATGATCGGTGATCGTGTGCGGCGTGAACGGCTCGAGGCGCAGCGTCGGCAGCAGTTCGTCCCGATGCTCGCTCAGCGCCAGCAGCACTTTGCCGGACGCCGTGCTGTGCACCGGGAGGAGCGCGCCGACGCCGTAGTCCATCCGGAACGGCAGCGGCGACTCCACCCGGTCGAGGACGAGGACTTTCCCCCCGTGCAGCCTCGTCAGGCCGATCGTCTCTTCGAATTTGACGTTCAGGTCCCGCATCTGCGCGCGCACGGCCTCGCTCGGACGCAGCAGTGACGTGGCCGCGTCGCCGAGCTGCGCCGCGGCGAGGCCGAGCCGGTACCGGCCGTAGCCGTCGCCTTCGAGAATGAAGCCGGCGAGGGCGAGCGTCCGGATCAGCCGGTGGCACGTGCTCTTCGGTAGCCCGACCCGCCGGCTGACCTCGGCAAGATCCAATTCGGGGCGCTGGGCTGTAAAGAGGCGCAGAATGGCGAGCGCCCGCTCGACGGCCTGCACTCCGGAAGAATTCCGTATCATGGAATATGGTCCTACGATGCAGAATTTCGTCAGAGCGCCGATTTCCCCTACATGACGGACAGTGGACACATGCTTTTCCCCTTCCAATCCGTGACTGGCCCGGTTGATTCTTGGCGGGATCAAACAACAGAGGGCTTTCTCACGATATTCGCCCACACCCAGGCCAACAGTTCCATACGCTCGCCACTGCACCTGAGATCGTCTTCGTGCTTTCCGGCGCGGAACATCAGCCGAACGTGAGGCCGCGCCGTAGGAACCCGCACCGGTGCCAGAGAAGGGCCGCGACGCCCGGCGGTGACGCGAGCCGCGCAGGGATCGCGAAAGGGGGCACTCCGGATGCGCGCATGGCACGGATCGGGATGGCGTTCGGCTTTGGCGATCTTGACGGCCGTTCTGACGACGTCGGCGGTGGCGGCCGGGGCGCCGGCCGGGCCCACGCCCGGCGGCACGTTAACGTTCGGGATTCGCCAGGAGCCAAGCACGACCGATCCCCACGCCTCCGCCAACGGGGTGTCGCAGCGGGTGCTGGCGCATCTGTACGACGGCCTCGTGTACCAGACCCCGGACGGTGCGTACCATCCGTGGCTGGCCACGAAGTGGACCGTCAGCCCAGACGGAAAAACCTACACGCTGACCCTCCGCGCCGGGGTGAAGTTCCACGACGGCACGCCGTTCAACGCGAGTGCGGTGAAGACAAGCCTCGATCGCATCATCGATCCCGCGACGCGGTCCACGTCCGCCATCTCCGCGATCGGCCCCTACGCATCGAGCGAGGTCGTCGACGCGTCCACGATTCGCGTGCACCTCAAGGAACCGTACAGCCCGTTCATCAACGCGCTGAGCCAGCCGTGGTTGGGCATGGTCTCGCCGACGGCGGTCAAGAGCTGGGGCCGGGACTTCGCCCAGCATCCGGTCGGCACGGGACCGTTCAAGTTCGTCGAGATGGTCCCCCAAGACCACATCACGCTGGTCCGCAACCCCGACTACGCGTGGCCGCCGTCGGCCGGGAAAGCCCACTCCGGCCCGGCGTACCTGGAGCGCGTCGTCATCCGCACGGTCCCGGAGGATTCGACGCGGCTGGCGACCCTCCAGAACGGAGAAACGAATCTGATCGAGCCGTTGCCCGAGCAAAACGTAGCGCAGGTCCAGGGTGACACAAACCTGTACGTCCTCAAGCAGATGGAGATGGGCGCAGGCCGCGTCGTGCTCTTGAACACCCAACGCGCCCCGACGAACGACGTGCGGGTGCGCCGGGCGATCGAATTTGGGGTCGACACCGCGACACTGGTCAAGACGCTATTTTACGGACAGCACATGGTGGGGCGGTCGCCGGTATCGCCCGTTATGCCCGGCTATGACAAGAGTTTGGAGCGCATCTACACGTACGATCCGGCGAAAGCCCGGCAGCTTCTGGAGGAGGCGGGATGGCGCCCCGGCCCGGGCGGCGTCCGGGTCAAAGATGGACAGCCGCTGCGGATGAGCCTTTTCATCATTCCCAACATCGGCGCGGAGCCGACGGCAGAATACCTTCAGTCGCAGCTCCGGCAGGTGGGCATCGACCTAGAGATCCGGGCGCTCGCCCGCGCCGCCTGGTACGAGGGGATCAACCGGGGAGACCACAACCTCACGCTGGCGTTCTTCATCTGGCCTGATCCGGACATCCTGCGCACACTCTATTACTCCACCAACATCCCGTTCAACTGGTTCCACTACAACAACCCGGACGTCGACCGGATGCTGCTTGAGGCCAGCCGGCTCACCGACATGCGGGCGCGGATCGGCCTGTACCGGCGGGTCATGCGCAAGGTTATGGACGATGCCCTTCCCCTCACCCTCTATTACGAGAACAACATCCTCGCGGCACGGCGCACGCTGCAGGGCGTCAAGTTCGACGCGGTCGGGTACCCCTTGTTCTATGACGCGTACGTCACACGGTAGCCGGCCGGCCCGTGGGCGATGACGGCGTACGCCGCGAAGCGGGTGCTGTCCGTCGTGCCGGTGCTCGTCGGGATCACGGCATTCGTGTTCCTGATGCTGCACCTCGTGCCTGGAGATCCCGTGATTCTGCTGCTCGGAGAAGGCGGCGTCGCCTCCCCCCAGGCGATGAACGCGCTGCGCCATGAGCTCGGGCTGACCGATCCCCTCCCGCTGCAGTTCGTCCGCTACACGCGCGACGTCTCGCGCGGAAACTGGGGCCGGTCGATTCGTTTCAACCGGCCGGTGCTCGCGCTGCTGATCGAGAACGGACGGTACACGATCGAGCTCGCCGCCGCCGCGCTCACGATCGCCGTCGTCGCGGGCCTGCCACTCGGGATCCTCGCCGCGGTCCAGCGCACGCGGTGGGGAGACAGCGCGGCAATGTTCGTCTCGCTCGTGGGCGTGTCGATGCCCAGCTTCTGGCTTGGAGCAATGTTGATCTTCGCCTTCTCCTTGCATTTCAAGTGGTTTCCGGCGATCGGCCAGGGAGGGCTGAACCGGCTCGTGCTGCCGGGTATCGCGCTCGCGTTCGCGCCCATGGCCAGCCTCGCGCGTCTCGTCCGGAGCAGCCTACTCGAAATCCTGGGCGAAGACTACGTCCGCACGGCGCGGGCCAAGGGCATGGCCGAACGCGCCGTCATCCTGCGGCACGCGCTTCGCAACGCCTTGATCCCGGTCGTCACGTTCTTCGGCCTAGAGACGGGGCGCCTGCTCGGCGGCGCATTTGTGGTCGAGACGGTCTTTTCGCGGATCGGGCTGGGGCGGACGATCGTCAACGCCATTCTGAACAAGGACTTCCCGGTGGTCCAGGGCGCGGTGCTGTTCGTCGCGGTGCTGTACGTCGCCGTCAATCTGGTCGTCGACCTTTCGTACGCTGTGCTCGACCCGCGCGTCCGATTCGAGTGATGCCGCCGCTCTCCTCTGGGGCGTGGGATACTGCCTGGAGGCGCGTCCGGCGGCACCCACACATGGTCGTCGGCGGGTCGGTCTTCCTGGCCCTAGTACTCGTCGCCGTCGCCGCGCCGCTCGTCGCCGGCACCGATCTGTATCTGATGAAGCCGCAGGACGCGCTGTGGCCGCCTTCACAGCAGCATTGGTTCGGCACCGACGAGTTCGGCCGAGACCTCTTTACGCGCATCGTACACGGCGCCCGGCTGTCGCTCAGCGTCGGGCTGGTCGCGGTGGGCATCGCCTGCGGGATCGGCGTCGCGGTCGGGCTGACGTCGGCGTACTACGGCGGTCTCCTAGACCTGGGATTGATGCGCCTGATCGATTTGATGCTCGCCTTCCCCGGGATTCTTCTGGCCCTCGCCATCGTCGCGGTTCTCGGCCCGGGGTTGACCAACGCCATGATCGCCGTCGGCATCACCGGCATCCCGTCGTACGCTCGGGTGATCCGAGGCGCCGTGCTTCAAGCCAAGGCCTTTCTCTACGTCGACGCGGCCCGTGCCGTAGGGGTGCCATCGCCCGTGATTCTGGTGCGTCACCTGCTGCCGAACGTCGCGGCCCCGATCATCGTGCTCTCGACGTTGAACATGGCCGCGGCGATCCTCACCGCGGCGTCGCTGAGTTTCCTGGGGCTGGGCGCGCAGCCTCCGCAGCCAGAGTGGGGCGCCCTGCTCAACGCAGGTCGGAATTGGCTGCAGCGCGCGTGGTGGCTGACCACGTTCCCGGGCCTCGCGATCATGGTGACCGTACTCGCGATCAATACGCTTGGAGACGGCCTCCGCGACATCCTAGATCCCAGGCTTAGAGGGTAAGCGAGGAGCACGATGGCCCACGACGATGGAGAAGCGCGGCAGATAGGGCCCGACGGCCAGACTTGAACGATGACCTGCGCATTACGAACTTGTTGATAGTCTTCCTCAAGGAAACGAGTGATAGCAGGCTCGTCAAATCATCGATGACTGGCCACCACTATTGGGCTAAGCCAGAACCTCACGAGTGCGGGAAAGTAAGTAAGAGCGGCGATGAAGAGCCAGATGATGGCGACGGGCCGAAAGATGTCTCCCTTTAGGAACGGGAACATACGGAGCACCTGGCGTCTATGGTGCGTGCCGAGAACGTACGCGATCCCAGCGGCAGGGCCGAAGAGCAGAATACCGACCAAGAACATCCTGAGGAACATCAGCATGAGGTACTTGCCAAAGTCCGGGAACAGGATGGGCACCGCATGCGGATGCTGCACGGCTCGTTCCCCCTCTCCGCACACGATAATGCCCATGGCCGATGCCCGATAGACTGCGACGGTTTCGGCTTGAAAATATGGATCCGGCGATCGATTTTGAACCGATGACATGCGCATTACGAATCTGCAAAAGGCAATGTCAGACTAGTATCGTGGTGATCTGTCGCCTTCGTCGCGGTGATGCGAAGTTCTCTCAGTAACCGCCTCGTTAGGGCGCCACAACTTTGGATGTCCGCCCGGCACGCTGCGTGCGAAGGCTTTCGTAGTACTCGGCGTAGCGGCGCATCACGTCGTCCTCCTTGGCGCCGGTGACGTAGATGGGCGATGTAAGGGGAGCGGCCTGCGCGACTTTGATGAGCACCACGCGCTCGACGCGCCGCGCGAGCGCGTCGCCGAGGCCATACGTGTTCCTGTAGAAGGTCATAGCGTGCTCGAAGAGCGGGCCACCGTCAATGACTGTAGCCTGCCCTTTGAAGCGGTATCCCCGCCGGGTGATTGGGTCGACGACGTTCACTTCGACCGCCGGATTGTGAGTCAAGTTGGCAATCGTTCCCGGCGAGCAAATGTCGGCGAAGATCAGATGGTCGTCGTCCCACACGGTGGTGGTGCCCTTCGGCGACAGATTCGGCGTGCCATCGGCACAGACCGTTGCCACGAATCCAAGCCGCTGCTCCCGCACGACGCGCTGCATGTCCTCGGTCAGGGCTCCCATGACGCAACCTCCTCACAATGCGGTGGCCACATCATACCAACGGTGGCTATTCGAACGTCAATATTACTAGTCACATAGCCTGATACGGAATACAGAAAAATTGACCATGCTCGTACGGCGGCTCGCGCCTGTCGAGCGCCGCTTCGCAGCGCACCACCGAGTCACCTCGCGCGCGAGGCCCAACGGAGGGGTATCGGACGACTCAGGGCTTTTCGAAAACCCTTATTTTACCGGAGCCGGCGATCGGATTTGAACCTGGTGACTTGCGCATTACGAATCCGCTGTCGCGCGCCAGCCTATTCCTCGTAGAGAATCTGCGCGTCCTCGGTCCGCCACCCGATCCGGACGCGCTGGCCGGGTCGCGCCGCGGCCGCCGGCCCGTCCTCGCCAGTCTTCATGATGAGGTCCTGCCCGCACGCCTGGATGGTGCAGCGCACGTAGGAACCGGCGAACGTCTGGTCCTTCACCACGCCTTCGATCGTGTTCTCCGCCGCCTCGCCGGGGAGGAGACAGCGGATGCGCTCGGGGCGGACGGAAATCATCGCGCACCGCTCGCCGGTCCCGTCCTGCTGGGGATCGGCACACTGCGCCCGCCCGCCGGACCCGTCGGGCAGGACGACGCTGCGGCAGGGGCCGTCGCCCTCGACGCGCCGGCACGGCACCAAATTGGTCTCGCCGAGCGCGGCGGCGACAAAAGGGGTGGCGGGCCGCCGGTAGAGGTCGCTCGGCGCCCCGATCTGCAGCAGCCGTCCGTCCCGCATGATGGCGATGCGGTCGGACATCACCATCGCCTCTTCCTGATCGTGCGTCACGTAGAGCACCGAGATGCCGGTGCGCCGCTGGATCGACTTGATCTCGATCTGCATCGACTCCCGCAGCCGCTTGTCGAGGGCGCCGAGCGGTTCGTCGAGCAGCAGCGCCGCGGGATCGAAAATGAGCGCGCGGGCTAGGGCCACCCGCTGCTGCTGGCCGCCGGACAGCTCGCGCGGCTTTCGCCGGGCAAACAGGCTCAGGCCGACCTTGTCCAGCATGTCGGCGGCCCGAGCGCGGCGCTCGCGGGGCGACATCCCGCGCATGCGCAGCGGAAACTCGACGTTCTCAATCACCGACATGTGGGGGAAGAGCGCGTAACTCTGAAAGACCACGCCGAAATTGCGGCGCTGCGGCGGCTCGTCGACAATCGAGCGCCCCCCGATTCGGATGTCCCCCCTGCTCGGCTGCTCGAACCCGGCCACCATGAGAAGCGTCGTCGACTTGCCGGACCCGCTCGGGCCGAGCAGCGTGAGAAACTCGCCCTGCCGCAGCGTAAAGGTCACATCCCGCACGACGTGCGGGCCGCCGTACGACTTCGCGAGGGACACGATCTCCACGTCCCGGGGGCCGGCCGTCGCGGACGGCGCCGCCGCGTCGCGCCCCGGCAGCACGGCGGGAACCGGCGGGCGCCTCATTCGGGCGATCCGGCGGCGGGGCGCCCGCCCCAGCGCGCGGACCGCCGGCCTACCAACGCGGCGGCTTGGACGGAAAACACGAGCGTCGCGACGCCGACCAAGAGGGCCGCGACCGCGGCGATCTTGGGCGACAACTCGTACTGGATGTCCGTGAACATTTTGACCGGCAGCGTGGTCGCCTGAGGGCCCTGCTGAAAGAGGGCGATGACCGTTTCGTCGAACGACGCGATGAAGGCCAGCAGCATGCCGGCCGCGAGCCCCGGGCGGAGCACGGGGACGTAGACGTGCCGGAACACCGACAGGCTGCCGGCGCCGAGGCTGCGCGCCGACCGCACCAGCGCCGGATCGAGGCCTGCGAGGCTGGCCTGGACGGTGATGAACACGTAGGGCGCCGCCAGCACGCTGTGCGACAGGCCGATGCCGGTCCACGTGCCGGTCAGGTGGAATCTAAGCAAAAACTCGTAGTCCGCCAGCGCGAGCACGATCAGCGGGGCGACGATGGGCACCAGAATGACGCTCTGCAGGAGCCCCTTGCCGGCGAACTTGGCCGAGTGCAGCGCCATCGCGGCCATCGTGGACACGACGGTCGCGATCGCGACCGCGAGGCAGGCCGCCTTGAGCGACACCGCCCCCGCGCTCATCCAGGCGCTGTCGTGGAAGAGATCGCGAAACGGCCGCAGGGAGATCCCGCTCGGCGGGAATTCCAGGAGCGGCTTGGGGGTGAACGCCATCGGGACGACGACCAGCGTGGGCAGCATGAGGAAGACAAAGATGGGGACGCACGCCGCGAAGAGCAGCGTGCCCGCGGGTGAAAACGGCCACCACCGCCGCCCCGCGGCGCGCGGCGGCCGGCGGAGGGAGGCGGCGAGCGCCTCGTCAAAGACGCCCAAACTGCCCCTCCTTAGGCAGCCACTGGTAGACGCTCACGAGCAGCGACACGCCCACGATGATCATCACGGCGAGCGCCGACGCGGCCCGGAAGTCCACCAGTTGGCGCGCGTACAAATCGACCAGGTTCGCGGCCATCATGTCCCGCGGGCCGCCGAGGATCACCGGAGTGATGAAGAACCCGGTGCAGATGATGAACACGAGCAGCGTCGCCGCGTACACGCCGGGAAGCGTCAGCGGCACGATCACGAACCAGATGGCCGCGGCGCGCGACGCGCCCAGACTCGCCGCCGCCCGCTCCAGGCGCGCATCGAGGGACGACATCGTCGCGAAGATCGGCAGGACGGCGTACGGCAGCACGTAGTGCACCATCCCGACGATCACGGCGAACCGGTTGTGCAGCAGCGCCGGATGGCCCGGCGCCCCCAGCTTGCGCAGCAGGGTGTTGAACACCCCGTTGTCTTGCAGCAGCGCCGCCCAGGCGAAGTTCTTGACCAGCACGGCGGTCCAGAACGGCAGCAGCACGAGGGCCACGGCGAGAGGACGCAGGCCCGCCGGCGCGCGCCAGATCGCCGCGGCGCACAGGTACCCGAGAACCACGGCGATGGCCGTCGTGACGGCGCTGATGACGAGCGTGTTGACCATCACCGGCCGGAACAGCGGGGTCCGGACGACGTCCCCGTACGCGGCCAAGCCGCCCTCGAGGCTCGTCCGCGCCAGCAGCGCGAGCGGCCAGACGAGCAGCAGCGCGTAGACCACGCACAGCGGCACCAGCAGCGAGGCCCGGGCCAGGGCCTCGCGGAACGGCACGCCGCCCGTCAGGCGGCCTGCCACTCCTTGAACCGGATGACCGTCTTCTCGAGGTTGTCCGCCCACCAGTTCTCGTCCTTGTAGAGGATCTTGCCCTTGAGCTTGGGGCTGGTCGGCAGCTGATCGGCTACCTCCGGCGGCACCAGGCGGACGGCCGCGGCGTTCCCGGTCGCGTAGGTCAGGAGCGACATGTAGGTCGCCGCGCCGACGTCGTTCGTCGCGACGAAGTTCAGGAACGCCAGCGCGGCCTCTTTGTTCGGCGCGCCTTTGATCACGGGGAAGTACGATCCGGACGCGACGTCCTGATCGAGAGTGTACTGGAGCTTCGCACCGTCCCGGCGGGCGACGATGACCCGGCCGCTGAACGCCGTCGCGAGCGCTACCTCGCCCGACGTTAACTGCTGGATCGGCTGCTGATTCGCGCTGTGCCAGATGATGTTGCGCTTGCCGAGCCGGTCCAGGCTCTTCAGCGCCCGCTCCACGTCGAGCGGGTACACCTGCGACACCGGCACGCCGTCCGCCATCAACGCCGCCTCGAGGATGCTGCCGTCGGCGACGTTCTGGTACACGGACCGCTTCATCGGGTAGCGGCCGGTATCCCAGAAGTCCTTCCAGGTCTGGGGCGCGTTGGCGTCCGGGATCTTCCGCTGGTCGTACGCCTTCGTGAACAGGTAAACGGAGTACTTGAACCCGTACGGCGTCTTGAGGTAGAAGGGCACCTTGGACATATCGACCTTGTGCGTGTCGATGCGCTCGAGGAGTCCCTGCTTCACCGCCGTCGGCATCTCGCTGCCGTCGAGGCCCACGATGTCCCACTGCGGGTTCCCCGACTGCGCCTGCAGCTTGGCGAGGGCGAGCGAGGCGTTCGCGCCCAGGTTGACGTGGATGCCGGTCAGCTTTTCGAACGGCTCGGCCCAGGCCGTGCGGATCGCATCGTTGGAGACGCCGCCGTACCCCGCGAGGTTGACGACCTTGCCGGCGGCCTCCGCGGCCCGCGGCCGCTCGACGAGCGCCAGCGCGGCCGGCGCGGAGATACCCAGCAGGGCTGCCTGCCGGAGAAGCTCGCGCCGGCTCATCCGTCCCCGGAGCACCTGCAGCGCCACGTGCATCTGATTCTCGGTCATCGCCGCCCCCCTCTCTGTGTCGCCCGATCGCATGCGCCTACCGCATCACGTACTCGGCCACTTCAAACGTCGTCGGCTGCTCGACGGGTACGGTCAGCGCCCGCAGGGCGGCCTCGACGACCTGCCGCCGCCAGAGAAACTCACCCTCCGGCGTGCGGTTCGGGTCGCCGAAGGGATGGTGGAAGCGGCCGGCCCGCAGGATCCGGTTCGCCCCGACGCGCGTCGCCACGGTGAACAGACAGGTGCAGACGACCGCGGGGATGCCGATCCGTTCAATCTCTTTTCCAAGCGTAGCGCCGCTACGCGTGCCGGTCCCTCAGGTGGCCGGCAAGATCACCGCGGTCACCCCGGCCGCGGCGATCTCCCGGGCGATCTCCCGGCCCATGCGGCGCATTTCGGTGGGATTGCCGATGCTGCCGCAGGTGACGAAGTACTCGGGATGGAGGCGTCCGATCAACCGCTCGTGCTCCATCGCCCGCAGCGCGTCCACCGGCAGGACGCGGTTCGCGTCCTGATTGACCCATGCATTGTCGTACCCGCCGTGGATCGACTCGTAGTCTCCCGGCCGGAGCCGCTCCATGCCCTCGATGCTGTACCGGGCCCAGCGCGTGGCCCGCGCGGCTTCGATGCCGTCGGGATTGCCCTTTGGG
This sequence comes from bacterium, assembly GCA_035308905.1. Taxonomy (NCBI): domain Bacteria; species bacterium. The sequence continues at coordinate 29,059 of DATGFS010000064.1, forward strand.
ACCACGCCCGCCTCCGTGACGAGGGCGATCGTGGCGTGCGCGAGATCGGCCACCGGCGGCGGCGGGGCGACCCGATCGCGCACTTCGATCGGCAGCTCGGTCTCGACGGCCGCGCCCCCGAGCCGGCCGAGCAGCAGGTCGACGGCGCGCGCGGCCGCGGGGCGGCCGGTGCCCGTGTTGCGGCGGATGCCCCGCGGCAAGTAGCCTTCGGTCCGCGCCGGTCCGAGCCGCTGCCCCGAGCGCAGCCGGCGGGCCAGCCGCGCCATTCCCTCGAGCGCCGCGTCCATCTCCACGCTCGTCTCGCCGGTCGGCACGATGTAGATCGGCGGGTCGAGGGGCTGGGCGCCGGGGTTATCGCGGTGCATGCCGGCGAGCGCGGGGATGCGCAGCTCCGCGCCCACCCGCGAGGCGACGGCGGCGCACGCCAGGCCGTACCGTCCCGAGGCGAAGGCGGGGCCGGCAACGAGCACGTCGGGCGCCCACTCCCGCGCCGCGGCGGTGATCTTGGCAAGCGTCTCGTCGCGGCGCTCGTGGAAGGCGTTGTCGCCGCACACGAGCGTGGCGACCACGCGTCCATCCCCGCCGAGGGCCTGCTCGAGCCGCCGGCCCGGTCCCACCGGCCCCTCGCGCACCGTGAACGGCGCGTCCGCCTCCGCTTCTCCGCCGATGCCGCCGTAGAATTGGTTGAGGTAATGCACCACGCGGAATGCCATTGCGCGACGCCTCCCTGGGAGCCGGTGCCCGGTTCAGTACTCGACGGCCGTAAAGCCGGCCGACGCCATGCGCGCGAGCCCGCAGAAGCACTCCATCGCGGAGACCCGCAGCGCGCCGTGTGGATCCGCGGTCGTCCCGCTGTAGTAGCGAAACACGTCGCCCCCGAGCAGGCGCTCCGGGCGGCCGGTCTCGAACAGCTCGTCGACGTTGCCGCTCGAGATGAGCGCCGTCGCCTCCTCAACGCTGTCGAGGAGCGGAGAGCTGTCGCCCTGCGTCCCCGCCAGCTCGTGCGCCACACCCACCGCCCGGACGCCGCGGCGTTCGAGGGCCCGGATGGTGAACATGTACTCGGTGACGGAATTCCCGGTGTCCTCCATCATGACGACGGCCGCGTCCGCCCCGAGCATCGCCGCGAGGTTCGCCGCGTACTGGGCCGAGCGCTCCTTCAGGAAATGGTTGGCGTTGGAGCCTCGGGTCAGAATCACCCCGGCCAGCGCCGCGTCGCGGCCGTGCCGGCGGTAGAGTTCGAGCACCGCGGAGTTGCGTGCGTG